>NZ_JBVVQK010000017.1:0-146 GCF_055811175.1 Mesorhizobium sp. WSM4828
CCTTCGATTGAAGTTCTATACGACCTCAATCTGGCACATCGATGCCGCTTCGGGGGCCGTCCACCCCATCATGCCGTAACGTCAAAGCGCTGCTGCGGTGCAGAATTCCGCTCTGCTGCATTCTTCGACCAAGGTTACGGCATGGA
>NZ_JBVVQK010000017.1:246-134705 GCF_055811175.1 Mesorhizobium sp. WSM4828
AGGTTTCCGCCGGCCGGATGGGCTACAGCTGGAACCAGCTAAATCCACGTTGCCATATGTCCAAAGGAATGGTGCATGCCGTAACGTCAAAGCGCTGCTGCGGTGCAGAATTCCGCTCTGCTGCATTCTTCGACCAAGGTTACGGCATGGATCCCAAGGTCTCCGCGACGGAGCTTCGCTCCTGCTTCGCCCAGGGATGACGAAATCCGGGAGGTTTCCGCCGGCCGGATGGGCTACAGCTGGAACCAGCTAAATCCACGTTGCCATATGTCCAAAGGAATGGTGCATTATCTACGCGCTGAACGCATGTGATGATCATCGGCTTAGAGACGGAATGGCTGCGAGCCCTTCGTGGACGACACCCACTTCCTCAATGTCCGCCCAATTTACAAGCCGCTTGTTTCCGTTAACTTCATAAGTGAGGTGAGACATGTTGATGACCGCACGCAAGCCAGCAACGGTTGGCGAAATTCTTACTGAAGAATTCATGCAGCCACTCGGCCTGACACAGGCGGCTTTGGCCGAAGCCATGGGCGTCCAGCGCAAGCATGTCAACGAATTGTGCAACGGCCGCCGCAACGTAACGGCAGCGACCGCGCTCATTCTGGCGCGGGTGTTTGGCAACAGCCCGGATTTCTGGCTGAACGTCCAGCGCCGCAGCGATCTTTGGACGGTTATGAATTCGCCCGACGAGCGGGCGCGTGTTGATCGCGCCAAGCCTTTGGCGACAGCCGCATAGACAAGACTGCGACCGCCGCATTCCTCTAACGGAGCGCCCCTCTTAGTGTAGTGCCTTGACCAGCGCCGCCACCATCGCCTGCGGCCGGTAGCCGAGCCTGGCCGGCGTCAGGCCGAGCCGGACCACAACCAGCTGCTCCGAGGGGATGATGGCAACCGTTTGTCCGTCATGCCCCTCCATCCAGTAGGTGTCCTTGGGCAGGCCCGCGGCAATGCCGGCGCCGGGTCTTTCTTCGTCGCCCGGTCCTTCGATCCATAATTGCCCCTTGCCGTAGACCTTCGACGCAGTTGCCGGTTCCCGCATCCAGTCGACGAAGCCGGCGGGCAGGATCTCCTTGCCGTTCCAGACGCCGCCCTGCAGCAGGAACTGGCCGAAGCGCGCCCAGTCGCGTGCCGTGGCATAGAGATAGGATGAGCCGACGAAGGTGCCGTGCTCGTCGGCCTCTAGCACCGCGCTGTGCATGCCGAGCGGATCGAACAGCGCGGTCGTCGGCCAGGCCAGCGCCTTGTCCTTGTCGCCGATCGCGTCCTGCCACAATCGGGACAGCATCACCGCCGTGCCGCTCGAATAGGAAAACACCTTGCCGACCTCGCCGGTCAGCGGCTTGGATCCGGCAAAGCCCGCCATGTCCGGTTCGAGATAGAGCATGCGGGTTACGTCGGCGACGTCGCCATAATCCTCGTTGAATTCCAGCCCGCTCGACATCGCCATCATGTCGGCGAGGCTGATCACGGCGCGGCCATCTCCCTTCCAGGGACCGAACAGGCCCTGGTTGGTCATCGCCAGCTTGCCGTCCTTCACCAGCGTGCCGACAATCGCCGCATTCACCGTCTTGGTCATCGACCAGCCCAATAGCGGCGTCTTTTCGGAAAAGCCTTCGCCATAGCGCTCAGCGACGATGCGGCCGTTCTTGACCACCACGACCGCCCGCATGCCGACACCGGTCATTGCTGGATCGTCGAGGACTTTCGCGAGGTCTGGATCCTGCGAGGCATCGGCCTTGTCGCCCTCCGGCCAGATCGCATCGGGCAGTGGCGCCGGCGTCGGTGCAGCTCCGGCGACAGCCTCGGCGGCGGCAATATCGCCGTCGGGAACCGAGGCGCAGCCGAGCCCGTCGCGCGCAACCGCGACACTCTTGCCGAGCACACCGAACAGGCCCGCCGAAACCGTTCCCTTCTCCTTGTCGACCGACACTCTCATCAGCTTCAGCAGCGGATGACCCGGCGCCTGCACATCGACGGCAAGCACATCGTCGGCATCTCGCCCAGCGATGAAGACGTTCGAACAGACGATCTTGGCTGCGTAACCGGAGCCGACGCGGATCAGTTCCGGCGGGGCGAAATACAGCCAGGCGGCGAGTATCGCGGCGGCCAGCACAGCCAGACCGAGCAGCCATTTGACGAACTTCAAAAGGATCTGCATTTTGAGTTCCCCCGGCGCGCTCGATCTATGTCATCGATTTGCCGCCATTGTTTCGGCAAAATCGCGGCTCTTGTCGAGCGCCGTCAACCGAATATCAACCATGATCGGCGATCACAGGTGTATGTCGCCCAAAAGCATGCCCTTGGGCCTGACCCGAGGGTGCGCAGCGGTTCTGGGACAACGACATGCACAGACAAAAGAGCTAAGCGCGTCGAAACGATGCGCTTAGGACAGACCGGGCGATCCTGTGGGGTGACCGTCCGGCGGGGCTTGAATGCATGCGTCCCAAAACTGCGCAACGGTTTGGGAATGCATGAAACGAAGATCAAGGCGCATCGCGTAAGTCGGTTTCAGACACGCCGCGCCCGGTCGAGGGGCCACCCGCGGAAAGACCCATCAGCGGCCGGCTGAAACCGGCTCGGGAAGTAGCGATGCGCCGTTTCGCGGTTCTCATCACGCTGACGCTGCTTGGTGCCTGCTCGACGGTCGAGGATCTGACGCCATCGCTGTCGTCATCCAGCGCCCCGACGGTTGCGGTACGCGCGCCGCGTTTTGCCGATTCCGACCCGCATGAATGGGACAGCGGCGCACCGTGGAGCTATGCCGTCCACGGCACCGACGTCTCCAAATACCAGACCTCGATCGACTGGCCGGCGGCCAGGGCCAGCGGCATCTCCTTCGCCTTCATCAAGGCAACTGAAGGCGGAGACCGGTTCGATGAAGCTTTCAACGAGCATTGGAGCCGCACCAAGGCGTCGGGCATTCCCCGCGCCGCCTATCACTTCTTCTACTTTTGCACGCCGGCCGCTAGCCAGGCGCGCTGGTTCATCCAGAATGTGCCCAAAGACAGCTCGGCCATGCCGCCGGTTCTCGACATGGAATGGAACCCGAAATCGCCGACCTGCAAGCTGCGGCCCGATCCCGCCACGGTACGCAGCGAGATGAGCACATTCCTCGAAATCGTCGAAAAACACTACGGCAAGAAGCCGATCATCTACACCTCGGTCGACTTCTTCGAAGATAATGGTTTATCGGGCTTCCGCAATTACCCCTACTGGCTGCGCTCCGTCGCCGGGCACCCGCGCCAGAAATACGGCAGCCATCCCTTCACCTTCTGGCAGTATACCGGAACGGGCGTCGTGCCGGGCATGGCCGGAAACGCCGACATCAGCGTCTTCAACGGCTCCGAAGCCGCCTGGAAGAAGTGGTTGCGGCAGAACACCCGTTGACACCGGGCCTGTCGCCTGCTTTTCGACACAGCCAATGACGAATGCCTGCAACCGCCGGTAATCTTCTTGGAAGGATAGCGATGCGATTGCGCTTTGGACTTCTCGCGGCGCTGCTCCTGTGCGCCGTACCGGCCGCGGCAGAGCAATGCGGCGGCGATTTCGAGGCATGGAAGCAGGGTGTGGCGGCGGAGGCCAGGGCGGCTGGCGTCGGCGCTGCCGGCCTTGATGCGCTGGAAAACGCCACCCTCGATGAGAAGGCATTGGCACGCGACCGCGCCCAAGGCGTCTTCACCCAGACCTTCATCGAATTCTCGAACCGCATGATCTCGTCGCATCGGCTGAAGCAAGGTGCGGCCAACCTGCAAAAATATGCCGAGGTCTTTGCCCGCGCCGATCGCCAATTCGGCGTGCAGGCGCCGGTCATCGCCGCCTTCTGGGCCCTGGAAACCGATTTTGGTGCCGTGCAAGGCGATTTCCACACACTGAACGCGCTGGTGAGCCTCTCACATGACTGCCGCCGCCCGCAGCTGTTCCGGCCACAGATCGTGCCGCTGCTGATGTTGATCGATCGCGGCGTGGTGCCGGCCGACGTCACCGGTGCCTGGGCCGGCGAGATCGGCCAGACGCAGATGTTGCCCTCCGACTATCTCGGTCACGGCGTCGACGGCGACGGCGACGGCCTGGTCGACCTGCGCGGCAGCGCGCCTGATGTGATCATGAGCACGGCCAGCAAGATCCAGTCGCGCGGCTGGAAGCGCGATCAGCCCTGGATCGAGGAAGTCCGCGTGCCCGACGATTTGCCTTGGGAGCAGACGGGACGCACCAACAAGCTGCCGTTGACGCAGTGGGCGCAGTGGGGCGTTACCAGGCCCGACGGTACGCCGCTTCTCGACAACGGCATGAAGGCCGGCCTGGCACTGCCTATGGGCCGCAAGGGGCCAGCCTTCCTGACCTACGACAATTTCGACGTCTATCTCGAGTGGAATCAGTCCTTCACCTATGCCCTGACCGCGGCAAATCTTGCCGCCCGGCTGGGGGGCGCGCCGCGCTTCGATCCGCGCAACCCCGAACCCGGCCTCAACGGCGACCAGATGAAGGCGCTGCAGACCAAGCTCGAGGCGAAAGGCTATGACGTCGGCACCGTCGACGGCATACTGGGCAGCAACACCCGCGAAGCGATCCGCAAGGAGCAGATGCGGCTGGGCCTGCCGGTCGACGGCTGGCCGACGCCCGAGCTGCTGGCCAGGCTGTGACGGTGGTGAATGGTGAAAAGGAATAGCACCGGAGCCGCACAGAGCACCAGAGCTACTACTATTCACTATTCACTATTCACTATTCACTATTCACTATTCACTATTCACTATTCACTATTCACTATTCACTATTCACATCACTCCCTCGCCAGCAGGAAATCGATAAAGGCTCGCAGCGGCGCGGGAACCTGCCGGGAACTCGCGTGATATAGATAAAAACCCGGAAATCTCGGCGACCAGGCTTCGAGAAAGCGGATTAGCTTTCCCGCTTCGATCCACGGCCGGACCTGATATTCCATCATGTACGCCACGCCGACCCCATCCAGAACTGCCCCGATCATCAGTTCCGTATCGTTGACCGTCAGGCCGCCGCTGACGGCCACTTCCAAGGCACGTTGGCCCCGGGCGAACTCCCATCGATAAAGATTGCCGCCGCTCGGCCACTGGAAATTGATGCACTGGTGCTGATGCAGGTCCGCGGGGTGACGGGGTATCGGGTGATGCTCGAGATAGCTCGGCGCCGCCACTGCGGCCATTTCGAGTTCCTCGCTGAGTTTCACCGCCACCATGTCCTTGTGCAGCCGCTCACCCAGTCTGATCCCGGCATCGAAGCGGCCCTCGACGATGTCGGTGAGCATGTCGTCGACGATGATTGTGAGGGCGATATCGGGATAGGCGCGGCGGAAATCGCCCAGGATCGGCGCGATGAAACGCGTGGCGGCGATGCGCGGAACATTGATGCGCAGCGAGCCTGCCGGCCGGCCGCGTGACGCATGCGCGTCGGCAACGGCCCCTTCCAGTTCGCCGAACGCCGGTGCGATGCGGGCAAACAGCTTCTCGCCCTCGGCGGTCGGCGACATGCTGCGCGTGGTGCGGTTGAGCAGGCGGACACCGAGACGCTCTTCCAGCCCGCGTATCGTCTGGCTGAGTGCTGGAGGCGAAATCCTGAGCTTGGCCGCGGCGCGGACGAAGCTGCCCTCTTCGATGATTGCTGCAAACGCCGTGAGTTCGGAAAACTCGCTTCCTCGCATTATGTACCCCAGGCTTAACAGGTCAGTTAGATAATAGGCTATTCTCTGAGCAATAGCATGCCCCTAGCTTTCCCTGGAACGCCGCTCGATCGAGGCGGCCGTCATCAGACGGAAGGAGAAGCCATGCATCGTCCACTCGAAGGCAAAACCGCACTTGTGACCGGCAGTTCGCGCGGCATCGGACGCGCCATCGCGGAGGGGCTCGCGGCCAAGGGTGCTGCCGTGGTCGTCAACTATGTCGGCAACGAGAAGGCAGCCAGGGAGGTCGTTGCCGCCATTGAGGGAAATAGCGGAAAAGCGATCGCCATCCAGGCGGACGTCTCCGGCATCCCTGATATTCGCAGGCTGTTCGAGGAAACCGAACGGCAGATGGGGCCGATTGACATCGTCGTCGCCAATGTCGGTGTCGCGGTCATAAAGCCGCTCGTCGAGGCCACCGAAGCGGACTTCGATCACGTCTTCGGCGCCAATGCCAAGGGCACCTTCTTCACGCTTCAGGAGGCGGCGCGCCGCGTTCGCGACGGTGGCCGTATCATTGCCGTCTCCACCGGTGGAACCAGGATGTTCTTCACGCACACGGCGCTCTATCTCGGCAGCAAGGGAGCCGTCGAGCAGTTCGTCCGCGTCCTCTCGCGCGAACTCGGCCCGCGCGCCGTTACCGTGAATGCGCTTTCGCCAGGCTTCACCGACACCGACTTGCTCCCCGAACGGGACCGCGCCGTGGCCGCCGGCATGTCGCCCTTCGGCCGGATCGGAGCGCCGCGCGACGTCGCCGATGTCGCGGCTTTCCTCGCCTCGGACGAAGCTCGCTGGCTGACTGGCGCGAATATCCAGGCCGGCGGCGGGGTAGCCTGAGTAGTAAGTAGTAAGTAGTAAGTAGTAAGTAGTGAGTAACGAACTGCTTCTACTCACTACTCACTACTCACTACTCACTATTCCCTAATCCGCCATCGTCTCCAGGCTGGCAAACCCCTGCGGCGCATCGCCTTCGTCGAATGGCGTCGCCACCTCGACGAAAGTATCGGGATAGAAGCCGTTGAACCGTGTTCGGAGCGACAGCGAATAGGCGCCGATATGGCCGATCTCGATCCAATCGCCGGTATCGACGGTTTCGGGCAACCAGAACGGCCGCGACAATATATCGACGGAATCGCAGGTCGCGCCGCAGACCTTGAACGGCACGATGGTCTTGTCCTCGCCATTGCGCGAGCGGATCGCCGGATCGGGGATGAAGCGCGCCGGCAGCGTGATCTTGCCGGTCCATGAATCCGACAGCGACGCCCAGATGCCGTCATTGATGTAGAGCCTTTTGCCCTTGCGCAGCAGCACACGCACAATCAGCGACAGGCAGCGCGCCACGATCACCCGGCCGGGCTCGGCCACCAGCGGCATCTGGTCGAACTGGTACTCCTGCAGGTCGCCCGACAGGCGCGACATGATCTGGCCGAGCGACGGCATTTCCGGTTTGCGGCTGTTCGGATCATGACCGTATTCGGCCGGAAAGCCGCCGCCGACATCGAGCCCGGCAATGTCGAAACCGACGCGGTTGCGCACCCAGTCGGCGGAGGCCAGCGCCCGCTCATAGGTGTCGGGATCCTCGATCTGGCTGCCGACGTGAAAGCACAGCCCGACCTTGTAGCCGGTCCGGTTCAGCCGTTCGGCGAGTTCCACCGCATTGGCAGGCCCGGCGCCGAACTTCTTCGACAGCTCGTAGGCCGCCGAGCCTTTCGTCTGGATGCGGACGAACACGGTGATGGCGCCCGGATCGATGTCGAGCGCCCGCACCACCCTGGTCAGCTTGGTGATCTCGTCCTCATGGTCGAGCGAAATGACGCGGATGGCGTATTTTTCCAGCGCCAGCCTGATGTCCGACTGCGCCTTGACCGGGTGCATGTAGAGCATCTCGGCGTCGGGCGAGACGGCGCGCACGGCGGCGAATTCGCCGGGCGAGGCCACATCGAAGGCGCTGACGCCGGCCTCGACCAGGGCGTTGAGCACGATCTGCTCGCCATTGGTCTTGACCGCATAGGCGGTCTTGCCGGGAAACATGCCCATGAACTGTTTGGCGTCCGCCTTCAGCACTTGCGGGCGGAAGCAATAGATCGGATCGTCCGGGCGAAGCGCCAGCGCTGCCTCGCGGGCATTTTCGAATCGCTGCATGGATGAATCCCTTGACTGAGGCTGCGCACAATTAATCGAAGCTAGCGGCTAATGAAAACAATTCTATGTCTCGCCGCCCCGGCTTCGCGGCGCTACGCCGTTCTGTACCGCCGGTTATGGGCGAGCCAGGCCATCGCTCAGGTTTCGGGTGGCCCTTGCGGCCGGATCGGATATGGCGTGAACAGACGCCTGACGAGCAAGGCATCTCGTCTGGGAGGACGACCAATGGCGATAGCTGCCACCACCACGATGCGCGGGCCGATGGTGCTCAAAGACTGGGCGCAGCTTCTGCTGCTCGGCGCCATCTGGGGCGGTTCGTTCTTCTTTGCCCGCATTGCCGTGGCGGAACTTCCGCCGCTGGTGCTGGTGCTGTTCCGCGTCACCATCGCGGCGGCGGCACTGCAGCTCTATCTTGCGGTCCGCGGCCCGTCCTTTCGCCTCGCTTTGCCGCATGCCGGCCTGTTCTTCCTGCTGGCGCTCGCCAACAATGTCATCCCCTTCTCGCTGATCTTTGCTGGCCAGACCGAGCTTGGCGCCGGCGTCGCCTCGGTGCTCAATTCGACGACGCCGTTCTGGACGCTGATCCTCGCCAACGCCCTGACCAGCGACGAAAAGCTGTCATGGAACAAGCTCGCCGGCATCGCCCTCGGTATCGCGGGAACGGCGGTGATGATCGGTCCCGGCCTGATTGCCGGGCTCGGCGGCCCGGTCTGGGCGAAATTCGCGCTGATCGGCGCCTCGGTTTCCTATGCGGTGGCGCTGATGATTGCCCGCCGCTTCAAGGGTGTGCCGTCACCGGTCATTGCCACCGGCCAATTGACTTGCTCGACCATCATCATGGTCCCGGTCGTGCTGCTTAGCCATGGCACTGCCAATCTGTTTTCGGCCTCGCCGCCGGTCTGGGCGGCGGTGCTGGCGCTGGCGCTGCTGTCGACGGCCTTCGCCTATATCCTCTATTTCAACCTGGTCGCTTCGGCCGGCGCCACCAACGCCTCGCTGGTCACGCTCATCGTGCCGGCCAGTGCCATCCTGCTCGGCTTCCTGTTCCTGGGCGAGCGGCTCGAACTGTTCGAACTCGGTGGCATGGCGCTGATCGCGCTCGGCCTCGTCACTATCGACGGTCGCCTGTTCGGGCGGCGCTAAAGATGGCGCTATATGGGCGTGATCGCGGGAACAGATGAACCCTGCCATTCCAGACGCCAGATACCGCCTTGCCGGAGATTCTGAACGAGATCGGGAAGGAAGGCGGCAAGGCAGGTCCCGCCAACATGTCTCACGGAAGGATACACAAGACCGGTCGCGGCGTCTTGCTTGCGGAGTTGTTTCGCCAGCGCCTGACCGGCCGGATAGGCTAAGGCGGTATCCGGATCGAGCACCGGGTCCTTGCTGAACTCAGCACCGCGCAGATCGTGAAACGAGCCTATGAAGTCGGCAACGAGCTCCGCATAGTCGGTGGCGTTTTCGAACCGTTCGATCGCGGCAAGCTCGCGCGTCAGATGAAACGAGACCTCGCCGAGCGCGGTTTTTACATCGAATGCACAGTACCAGGCGCCCCTGGCATCATCGTTGAAACGATTGCCGCCCGGACGGGTGTAAGCGAACGCCGCATTGATGAAGGTGTAGCCCGGCCTCCCGAACACCAGTTCGCGCGGATCGAGGTCGGGCAATCCCCCTTGCTGCGCCTGAAGACGGCCGCCGGTGGCTCCTTCGAGCTCCGCAAGGTCCTCCAAATCCCCATGATTCCTGGCCAACGGCATCAGGACCGGCTCCTTGAGCCTGCCTGTCGAAATCAGCCGGATCGTGTCGCGCTGGGAAATATCAGCGCGCGGCGGGATCTGCATTCAAAGTCCACCGCGCAAGGCGTCGATGTGTTGGCGAACCTGCAGCAGTTTCGGAATGCCGCCCTCGATCATCACGTCCAGGGGGCGCCGGCCACCATAAAGAGGCCCTTTGTTCGGCAACCGCACCCATTCATCGGCAAGCGCCTCGGAAAACAGAAGCCGCAGTCCCTTGAAGATGCCGATCAGGGCGCTGATGCGTGTCAGCGAATCCTGGGAGAGAACGCCCTCCCACTCGCCTTTCTTCATGCGGAACCAGGTTCTCTCCGATACGTCGCCGATCAAGGTACAGATCTCGGTGCTGGTCAGATGCCAGATGTCTGCGAGCCTGACGATGCCGGCAACAGCAGCTGGCGTGATCCGCGCCCGTGCCGAGGCATCCGCCAGATTTGCCGGCAAAGCCTGATTTGCAGGATCGCGAACCGCATAAGCGACACTCATTCCGACCTCCATCACTTGGCAGGCTATATACTGCCAATTGGCAGCCTATTCAAGTCCCGGGCTATCCTCACAACGCGCTGCTGGTCGCCCTTCGCTTCATGTAGCGTCCGGCATCCGGCTGGACGTGCAAAGGATGCCTCGAATCTTCGGTTCGGTGCGAAAATCGATTTCCGATCTCTGCGGCGGTAGCGCTGCCATTCTCGTTGCTGCCCCGGCTTTGCCACAAATTATTCACAGGTCCCGAGCCGGCTTTTGACAAAGAGTTTCAATGCCTAACGGCAAACGGCAGGTCGCAAATTCCACAATCTCGTCGCATTGCAGCAAAGTTTCTGCTTGCCTGTGGCACAAATGACCCTAGACTCTCGCCATAGCTCTTTAAGAGGAGGCTATGACATGGGACTGACGAGGCCGATCAACGCATTGATGATTTGTGCTGCGTTTGCATTCATCGGCGCCCTCATTATGGGCGTCCTTCCATAAGGCCGCTGAGCGGGGGAAGACCAGCACCGAATACTCCAAATCATTGAAAAGGCCGGGCATTTTGCCCGGCCTTTTGCATTTGGGACGGGCCTACGCCGCGGCGGATCCCGCCGCCTCGACTTCGTGCGACCTGATGCCGATCATGTGGCAGATGGCAAAGACCAGATCGGCCCGGTTCATCGTGTAGAAGTGGAAATCGCCGACGCCGCGCTCGACAAGGTCCAGCACCTGCTCGGCCGCCACGGCAGACGCCACCAGCGCATGCGTTTGCGGGTCGTTCTGCAGCCCATCGAAGCGCTCGGCCAGCCATGCCGGCACCAAGGCGCCGCACCGCGCCGAGAAGTTGGCGACCTGGGTGAAATTGTGCACCGGCAATATGCCCGGCACGATTGGTATGTAAATGCCGGCCCGCCGTGCCCGCTCGACGTAGCGCTCATAGAGATCGTTGTCGAAGAAGAACTGCGTGATCGCCCGCGTCGCTCCGTTGTCGGCCTTGCGCTTCAGCATGTCGAAGTCGGTGGCGAAATCCGGGCTTTCCGGATGTTTTTCCGGATAGGCCGAGACCGATATGTCGAAATCGCCGGCGCCCTTCAGCGCATCGACCAGTTCGGCGCCATTGGCATAGCCTTCCGGATGCGGCCGGTAGGCCGCGCCGACGCCCTCGGCCGGATCGCCGCGCAGTGCTACGAAACGCTTGACGCCCATATCGGCGAACTCCCGGATCACCGCATCGACCTCGTGGCGCGCCGCATCGACGCAGGTCATGTGCGCCGCCGGCGTCAGCGTCGTTTCGTTGAGGATACGCTTGACGGTGCGGGCCGTGCGCTCGCGGGTCGAACCACCGGCGCCGTAGGTGACCGAAACGAATTTCGGCCTGAGCGGCTCAAGCCGGGTGACCGTGTCCCACAGCCTTGCTTCCATGTCGTCGTTCTTCGGTGGAAAGAACTCGAACGAAACCCTGACCTTGTCGCCGATGTCGGGGCGGCGGGAGAAGCGGAACTGGTTCATCAGGCGGTTTCCCCTATCGGATACGCATTGGCCGGTTGTCTGTCGTTGGAAGGCTCGGCAATCAGCATGCGCCGATCGCGGCCGAGCCAGAGTTTGACGGTGAGCTTGGCCTCGTTGCCGCCGCGCGGCTCGAATTCCTGGCTGTCCTCGAGGTCGAGGCCCGCCTCGGAAAACCAGTCGCCAATTTGCCGGTCGGAAAAGCCGAGGCGCATATGCGCGTGCTCCTCGCGCAAGAACTCCAGCGTGTGCGGCGCGAAATCGACGATCACCAGCCGGCCGGCCGGGCGCAACAGCCGCGCCGCCTCGCGGATGGCGCGGGCGGGATCGTCGAGATAGTGCAGCACCTGATGGATGGTAACGAGGTCGAAGGCGTCGCGCTCGACCGGCGGCGCAAAAATGTCGCCCTGGCGCACCTGCGCATTCGAAACGCCCGCCTTGTCGAGATTGGCGCGCGCCACAGTTAGCATCTCGCGCGACATGTCGATGCCGACGCCGCGCCGATAGAGCGGCGAAAAGATCTCGAGCAGCCGTCCGGTGCCGGTGCCGAGATCGAGCATCGACTGGAACGGCCGCTTGCCGACGACTTTGATGAGGGCTGCCTCGACCGCGCGGTCCGGCACATGCAGCGAGCGGATATGGTCCCAGCTTGCGGCGTTTACCGAGAAATATTCGGCAGCCCGGTCCTGCCGCTTGCGCTTGACCGCGGCCAGCCGTTCGAGATCACGCTCGACCTGCGGATCGGCGCCGCGGATGCCGGAAACCAGCCTCAGCACGAAATCGCGCGAGGAGTCGGAATCCGATAGCCGGAAGAACGCCCACGAGCCCTCCTGGTAGCGGCCGATCAGCCCTGCCTCCAGCAGCAATTTCAAATGGCGCGAGACGCGCGGCTGCGATTGGCCGAGGATTTCGGTGAGATCGGACACGGTCAGATCGCCGCGCGACAGCAGCGCCAATATGCGCAGCCGGCTGGATTCGGCAGCCGCCTTCAATGTATCTACCATCGTGTCGAGAGCGACATGCATGCGAGCATTCTCTTTGAAAAGATATAAACATATGTTTATGTCGGTTTTGATAGGCTTGCAAGCGCTATGTCGCTTCCGGACAAGAAAATGACGCATGCGTGGCGGACCGCGCAAGGCCGCAGGCATGATCGAGGCGAGACCCATGTTCGAAACGCGCAGCGGCGAAAAGCTTCTGGAAACCGACCCGGCAACGATGCCGCCGGATGGCCATGTCGTCTTCATCGGCCGCATCGCTTCGCCTTGGGTCACGCGGGAGACCTGCCCCAAGAACATGAAGGCAGCGCGGGAGACGGGACAGCCGGCGGTTCTCACGATCGATCCGCTCTATCGGGGCGGCCTGCTTGGGCTGGAACGCGCCAGCCACGTGATCGTCCTGTCCTGGCTGCACCATGCGCCGCGGCAACTGATTATCCAGAAACCCCGCCATGCCACGGAGCCGAAAGGCGCCTTTTCGCTGCGCTCCCCTGCCCGGCCGAATCCTGTCGGACTGCATGTCGCCAAGCTCGTCGCACTCGACATCGACACCGGCCGCGTCGAGCTTGACGCCATCGACGTGCTCGATGGCACGCCGGTCATCGACATCAAGCCCTATTTCGCCTCGACCGATGCCTTCGCCGAGGCGACCATGGCTGGGCGGAACGAGACGTCCAGATCGGACGAGCAGTGAGCGCCCCGACCGGCCGCCGCCGCGCCATCGCCAAGACGCTGACAGCGCTTCTGCCGCTGGCGCCTTATGCCGACATGGAAAAGATCCGTGCCGATGCCGGCGCCGTGCACATGAAGAGCTTGCCGCCGAGCATTGCCGTGTGGCTGGCGACGATTGCGCATATTCGTCACGCCCACACCGACTACGAAAAGCTGCTGGCCGACGGCTATGACCGCGATTCCGCGCGCTTCTTCGTCATCGAACAAACCAACATCGTGCTGACCCGCTGGCGTGCCACCCGTCTGCTCGACGATGAGGATGAGGCGTAGAGGATGGGTTCTGCGGCGCCCCCTCTGTCCCGCCGACGTCAGGTCGGCAACAAAAAACCCGCCTCGGGAGGCGGGTCGTTGGAGCCAATTGGCACCATACGTAAATTAGTAGCATAGCTGCCGGCACAAAGCAAGAACAAAGTTTGCTCGCCTTCAGCGTTGAATCGCGACTTCGTTTCAGCTTGGGTTTTGAGAGGTCGAGGGACAGTGCCCCTCTGCCCTGCAGGATATAGGGGTACGAAGGAACGCGGCTTCGACTGGCAACACCGCCTTGCCTGGACTCACCTTCAGGCCCGGTAAATCCACTGCTCGGGCACGCGCACCGATATCTCCTCGCCGGCGGCGATCGTGCCGGGCTTCTCGACCCAGGCGACGAGGCCGCGCAAGCGCTTCGCCGCTTTCGGGAACAGCAGCGCGCCGGCCTCGTGGTCGGCCATCCCGGCATTTTCGGCGACCGATCGCCCGGCGATCCTGCAAGGCCCATTCTGCGCGTCGATCTTGACGGTCGTGCCGCCTTTGAAGAACAGCAGCGAGCCGGATGGCAGCATCGAGAGGTGCGGCAGGCCTTCGATCAGGAGATTGGCGCCGATCCATTCCGGCTTGATCGCGGTAATGCCCATCCGTTCGGCAACGATTGCGAGTTCGTCCGCTGCCACGATCGACAATTGCCGCTCGTTGCGTATCTCGGTGCCGCGCGGATACCAGGGTTCCCGCCCGCCGGAGCGCCGCGTCGTGCCGGCATGGAAATCGCCCTCGATACCGTCGAAACCGAGCTGCAGTGCATCCACCGCTCGCGTCTCAAAACGATCGAATGGTGCGAGATAGAGCGCCGTCACCCTGGCGGCGAGTTTTCGCGCCGGCACGATCTCGACCGGATTTTCGGTTGCGGGAAACAGATCCGGCATTGGTTTCATTCCTAGCGACGGGATGCAATTAGCCGAAGTCGATTTATGGGGTCCAGTCGAAAGCGTTGATGCTCCAATCAAGGCGGCTGATACGGGGCGGCACCACCAGCTTCCTGGTTGAATCAGCCCTTGCAAAAGCGTGCCGCATTGCTGCCGCGCTGCATCGGTTGATAATATCGATCAGGTCAAGCCTGCAGAGGTTATCATGCATCCCGCATCGGCAATCGCACAGCTCTGGCTGCTCTGGGTTATCTCATGGGCCGCGGCCGCCTTCTGGGCCGACCGGGTGAAAAAACGCGCCGGCTTTAGGGCGGAACTGCCCTACCGGGCGGTGCTGGTGGTCGGCACGATCCTGCTCTTCATCCCGGCGCACGGTTATGCCGGCTCGCTGAGGCTTTGGACGCCGAACCTTGCCGAAGCGTGGATCTGCGTCGCCCTGATTGCCGCCGGCCTGGCATTTGCCTGGTGGGCGCGGCTGCATCTCGGCCGCCTGTGGTCGGGCACGGTCACCGCCAAGGCAGAGCACCGCGTCATCGACAGCGGCCCCTACCGGCTGGTCCGCCACCCGATCTACACCGGGCTGCTTCTGGCAATCCTCGCCACCATGGCGGCGAAAGGCACCCTCTGGGGCGTTGCCGGTGCCATCGTTCTCACCGCCGGCATCGTCATGAAGGCAAGGCTGGAGGAACGTTTTCTGCGCGGCGAACTGGGTAGCTCTTACGACGACTATGCCAGGCGCGTTCCGATGCTGGTGCCGTTCGCGCCGAGCTAATGCATGTCGCCCAAAAGCATGCCCTCGGGCTTGAACCGAGGGTGCACAGCGGTTTTGGGACAACGACATGCATAAAACAAAAATCTAAAGCATGCGTAACAGCGCGCCGCCGATCGAGTAGCCGGCGCCGAAGGCGCAGAGCAGGCCGTAGTCGCCGGCCTTCATATCGGCATGGTTCTCCGACAGGGCGATGATGGCACCGGCGGCGGCGGTGTTGCCGAGGCGCTCCAGCACCATCGGCGCGCGGTCATGGTCGACGTCATGGCCGAACGACAGTTTCAGGATCATGGCGTTCATCCGCGCATTGGCCTGATGCAGCCAGAAGCGCCGGATCGCTTGCGGCGTCAGCCCGTGCTCGGCCAGGAATTCGACGATGAACTTGTGGCCGGCGACGGTGACTTCCTTGAACACCTTGTTGCCGATCTGCTTGATCAGATTGCCTTCCAGATCGATCATGTATGGATCGTCCTGGGTGGCGCGGGTGTAATAACCGAGATTGGTGCGGATGCTGTTCGACATCTGCGTCCAGGTGCGCGTGTCGAGCACCTCGAAGCGCCCCGGCCGCTTCTCGCCCTGCGCGAGCCCCTCGACGATCATCGACACGGAAGCGTCGCCGAAGATGAAATGCGTCTGCCGGTCGCGAAAATTGAGATGCCCGGTGATGATCTCCGGCGTCGTCACCAGCACGCGTTTATGCGCCCCTGCCCGCACCAGATTGACCGCGATGTGCAACGCCGCCGCCGCCGAAGAGCAGCCAAGCCCCATATCGAAGCCGGCGCCTTTCGTCCCTAGCGCCTGCTGCATTTCGATGGCGATCGCCGGATAGGGCCGCTGATGGTGCGAGGCCGAGCAGATCACCAGGTCGATATCCCCAGGTTTCAGCCCGGCATGATCGAGCGCCTTGCTGGCCGAGGCGATGCCGAACTCGGCCTCCAGCGACAGCGCATCGTCGGGCCGCGCCGGGAAACGCGGCGCCATACGGGTCGGGTCGAGGATGCCCTCCCGTTCGATGACATGGCGGGTCTGGACGCCCGAGGCATGGACGATGAAGGCACTGTCCGATTTCTGCAGCAGCGGCTCGCCCGAGACCTCGCGGCGGACGTTCTCCATGTCCACCCAGCTGTTGAAGCTGGCGACGAGTTCCTCATTGGTGATCGAAGCTTCGGGGATCTCAACGCCGATGCCGCTGATGATGACGCGATGCATTTCCAGTTCGTCCCGTGCGCAGGCGTTGCGGCTTCATGTCGACGCCGCAAAAAGCTCGGCGCAACCTCTTTTGCACCTAGCCAGTTTATGCCGGCTTAAATCAAGTCCCTGGAAACAGTCTTTACCAGGCGCAGAGCTTGGTATTGGTCTGCGGGTTGTTCCAGCAGGCACCGTCATCGCGGCTGCGCACGAATTGCCCGGGCAGCGGCACGTTGCGGCGGCCGAGATTGACATAGCCATAGGCAAAACCCGGCCCGTCGATCTCCAGGACGTAAGTTGGATAGCCCGGCGCCGAGATGCGAAAGCTGCCGGCATCGTCCAGCGCCCGGTAGCTGCAGGAGAAATAGCCGTCGTCGCTGGTGAAGCAGCGCGCTCGCTTGGCCTGCGCCGATATCGAAAAGGCAAGCACAGCGGCCGCACAAATACTGCCGCCGAAAACTATCTTTTTCAGTGTCATCATCCACCCCCCATGGCCCATGAAGGGCCGTTATCCCTGCCCCAGCGAGATGCGCATGACGGCCAAAGCCGGTCAAGCATCCGCCATGCACTGTTTTTGGGTGTGACCAAAACTTTCTAAGAGACTGTTTCGAAATTCGTTCTGGCGAGTCATATGGTGGTGGTTTCGAGAACCGGAGCGCAGCGGACATTTAGGTCCGTGAGCACCGGAAGCGCAGAAAACGCCATCAGATGGCCGCCAGAGTAGAATTTCCAAACGGTCTCTACGCCACGATGAAGATACGGGGAAAGCGCAGCAATACCTTGCCGCTTGCCGTTTTCGGATAGGCTTCGCTGATCCTGGCCGTGTAGCGCTTCAGGAAAAGGAGCCGCTCGTTCTCGTCGAGCGGATCGAGGAACGGCTTCAACCCGGTCGACTTCACCCATTCGACGATCGCCTCGGCATCGGCCAGCGGATGGTTGTAGATCGTGTGCCAGATATCGAGCCGATCCGAGAATGGCGACAAAAGGTCGTAGTAGAACGCGACCGGCGGCAGCGGCGCGCGGGCCGCGCGCTCGAGCTTTTCGGCAAACGGCATCTCGGCCGCGGTCTCCCGCATCAGCCGGTGCGAAGGCTCGGCCATATTGTCCGGCATCTGCACGGCAAGCGCGCCGCCGGGCGCCAGAAATCCCATCAGCCGCTGGAAGACCGCCGGATGCTCCGGCAGCCACTGAAACACCGCATTTGCAAAGATCACGTCGACCGGTTCGGCCGGCTGCCACGTCGCCGCATCCGCCAAGCCAAAGCTGACGCCGGGAAGGCGCGCCTTGGCCTTCTCGATCATGTCGGGCGAGGTATCGAAGCCGCTGATCTGCGCCTGCGGCCAGCGCTCGACCAGCAATTCGGTCGAATTGCCCGGCCCGCAGCCAATATCGACAACCCGGCGCGGTTCCTGAACCGGCACCTGCGCAAGGAGATCGCGCGCTGGGCGAGTGCGCTCATCCTCGAATTTGAGATATTGGGCGGCGGACCAGTCTGGTCTCACCTTCGCGACGGTATTCATCGATAGACCTCGCGACGGTCGCCGACTTGAACCACCCAAATTGCGACGGCGCTATCGTCGATCCTTGTCAGAATTCGGAATGAACCCACACGATATTTCCAGAGGCCCGCAAGCGGTCCTGTTAGCGCTTCGCCAAGTTCGCGTGGATTATCGCGCGGGGCGAGCCTGTTTTCCAGGAAGTCGACAATCCGACGCTGATCGGACCTTTGCAATCTGGAGATATCCTTCAGTGCGCGCTTCTCGACACGAATTGTCCACACGATCAACCGTCACTGCGGTCGCTTGCATCGTCCAATCCCAGTCGTTCCTTAACTTCGGCCAGAGAAAGCCATTCACCTTCACCATCGTTAAGGCGCTCGAGGGCGATTAGTCCGTCCTCCAAATCCTGAATTTGCTCGACAATGGCCTCAACGACTACGTCGTGTTTTGTCCGGCCAGTTTTCCTTGCCACGATCTCGAGGCGTTTTTCCAGCGCGGTCGGAAGTTCCACATTAAGCATGTTTGTCTCCTTCCGGTAATTCTACGAGCAGCCTGGAATGCTTGCAACCAATCCGTTCCCTACCTCGTCAGCCGCTTATACGTCATCCTGTGCGGGTTGACCGCTTCTGGGCCGAGGCGGCGGATCTTGTCCTGCTCGTAATCCTCGAAATTGCCTTCGAACCATTCGACATGGCTGTCGCCCTCGAAGGCGAGGATGTGCGTCGCCAGGCGATCGAGGAACATGCGATCGTGCGAGATGATGACGGCGCAGCCGGCGAAACTCTCGAGCGCGTCTTCAAGTGCGGCCAGCGTTTCGGTATCGAGATCGTTGGTCGGTTCGTCGAGCAGCAGCACGTTGCCGCCGGTCTTCAGCATCTTGGCCAGATGCACGCGGTTGCGCTGCCCGCCGGACAGGTTGCCGACCTTTTGCTGCTGGTCGCCGCCGCGGAAATTGAACGACGCGCAATAGGCGCGGGTATTGGCTTCGAACTTGCCGAGCTTGACCACTTCGGCGCCGCCCGAAATCTCTTCCCAGACGGTCTTGGTCGGGTCGAGTGCGTCGCGGCTCTGATCGACATAACCGAGCTTGACCGTCTCGCCGACGCGGATGGTGCCGGCGTCCGGCTTTTCCTGGCCGGTGATCATGCGGAACAGCGTCGTCTTGCCAGCGCCGTTCGGGCCGATGACGCCGACGATGCCGCCCGGCGGCAGCTTAAATTCGAGATCGTCGATCAAAAGCGTGTCGCCAAAGCCCTTCGACAGGCCCTCGACCTCGATCACCACATTGCCGAGCCGTTCGCCATGCGGAATGACGATCTGGGTGTCGCTCGGACGCCGCTTGTCGGCTGCATCCAGCAGATCCTGGAACGCCTGGATACGGGCTTTCGACTTGGTCTGCCTTGCCTTCGGGCTGGACTGGATCCACTCGCGCTCGCGGCCGATCGCCCGCTGGCGCGCATCGTCCTCGCGGCCCTCCTGCTTGAGGCGCTTGGCCTTGGCTTCGAGATATTTGGTGTAGTTGCCTTCGTACGGGATACCGCGGCCGCGATCGAGCTCGAGGATCCAGCCGGTGACGTTGTCGAGGAAGTAGCGATCGTGGGTGATGATCATCACCGCGCCCGGATAGGCGCGCAGATGCTTTTCCAGCCACGCCGTCGTCTCGGCGTCGAGATGGTTGGTCGGCTCGTCAAGCAGCAGAAGGTCGGGCTGGCGCAGCAGTAGCTGGCAGAGCGCGACGCGGCGGCGCTCGCCGCCCGACAGCTTGGTGACATCGGCCTCCTTGGGCGGGCAGCCGAGCGCCTCCATCGCCATCTCGACCTGCTGTTCGAGATCCCACAGGTTGAGCCGGTCCATCTCGTCCTGCAGCTTGGCCGACTCGTCCGCCGTCTCGTCGGAATAGTTCATCATCAATTCGTTGTAGCGCTCGATGATGGCGGTCTTGGCGGCGACGCCTTCCATGACGTTCTCGAACACGTTCTTGTTCGGATCGAGCGCCGGCTCCTGCGCCAGGTAACCGACGGTAGCGCCTTCGGCCAGCCAGGCCTCGCCGCTCCACTCCTTGTCGATGCCGGCCATGATCTTGAGGATCGTCGACTTGCCGGCGCCGTTGGGGCCGAGGATGCCGATCTTGGCGTCCGGGTAGAAGGACAGATGAATGTTCTCGAGCACCTTCTTGGTGCCGTAGGCCTTGTTGAGGCCGGCCATGTGATAGATGAACTGGCGTGCCACGCGCGCTTTCCCTGAAAAGTCGACTGATGTCGGATTGAATGGAAGTTGGGCGCTATGTAAGCGATGCGGCCCCGAACGGCAAACAGTTTTGGTCCCAAGCGGTTTTGGTCGCACCCGCAAACGCTTAGCCGCTTCATTTCGTGCCGGCGCCCGGGCGAAAGCTCCGGTTAACCATTCCGCGTCAAAACAGTGTTGGATGGGAAATCGCTGGCAGCCGCGATTTCGGGGAGAGAGATCGGGCCGTGCTGAACAGTTTCCTGCTTTTTGCCGAAGCGGTTCTCTATTTCGGCATCATGGTCACGCTTTTCCGGTTCAGGGGCCGCATCGGCCTCGGCGTCTTTGTTTGCGCCCTTGGCGTCATGCATTTCCTGGAAACCTATCTCGCCAGCGTCTTCTACGTCGCGCTGCCGTTCGGCATGGTGTCGCCGGGTTCGGCCGTGCTGTTTTCCGGCAAGCTGGTCATGCTTCTCCTGCTCTACATCAAGGAGGACGCGGCAACCGTCCGCCAGCCGATCTACGGCCTGCTGCTCGGCAATACTCTGATGATCGGGCTCGTGCTGATCCTGCGCCTGCACGACATCGCACCGCTGCCCGACGGCAAGCTTCCCGACATCGGCTTTATCGACGAGATGGGCTGGCTGATGGTGTGGGGCACGACGCTGCTGTTCGTCGACGCCATCCTGATCATCCTGCTCTATGAAAAGCTCGGTAAATATCTGCGCAAGGCGCTTTTCACCCGCATCCTGGTCTCCGTCGCCTGCGTGCTCACCTTCGACCAGGCAGGTTTTTTCACGGCGCTGCATTTCGTCACCGGTGCGCCGGTCGCAGTGTTCTTCGGCGGCTGGTTCGCCAAGATGGCAGCGGCCTTGGTCTACAGCACCATGCTGGTCGCCTATATCAGGTGGTTCGAGGCGCGGCAGGTGCCGGCGCCGCGCGGGCTTTCCGACATTTTCGACACGCTGACCTATCGCGAGCGCTATGAGGCGCTGGTCGAGCATGTCGGTCGCGACGGCCTCACCGGCCTGCTGCACAGGGGGCGCTTCGACAGCGATGGCGAGGCCGCCGTTGCTGCCAGTCTGCGCACCGCCAGGCCGCTCAGCCTGCTGATCATTGATGTCGACCACTTCAAATCGATCAACGACCGCTTCGGCCATGCCGAGGGCGACAAGGTGCTGAAAGCCCTGGCGATTTTGCTTGGCGAACTTGTCGGGACCGAAGATCAATTGTTCAGGATCGGCGGTGAGGAATTCGCCATCCTTGGCTGGCGTCCGCAGCCGCTTGCCAGACTGCTGGGCGAAACCGTCAGGCAAGCGGTCAAGACGTCCGCAAGCACCAGCCGGTTCGACATCACCATCAGCGCCGGCATCTCGACGGTCAGCGAGACCACCCGTTGCCTTGCCGATCTCTTCGCGCTGGCCGACCAGCGTCTCTACAAGGCCAAATCGACGGGGCGCGATCGCGTTGTCGGCGAACCGGGCGGCAACGAAGCAGACGGGCGCAACACGTGGACCAGGCCGGAGCGCAGCGCCGGCGCGTAACGCTACTCTGGCCTTTGCTTGGGGCAATCAGGATTTGCGCCGCTGCCATGCGCCGATCGCAACCGAAACCGCCATCAGCGCGATCGCCAGCCATTTCAACGCGGTAATAATCGGACCAGCATCGATGTCGTAGGCAATGAACAGAAGGATGCCCGGCACCAGCAGGCCGCAGAGCACGAGCGTGATCCGGTTGATCTGCCATGACACTTTTGCGGCAAGCGCCTGGTCGCCGGGCACGGCGACAAGCGCGGCGTGCAGCGACTTCGGCGCGACCAGCGCGGTCGAAAGACGCAGCGAAACCGGCAGGCCTATGCCGATGATCAGCAAGGCGCATGCCGCCAGGAGCAGCGAAAACTTGAGCGCACTGGTTTCGGCCGGTACCGGGAACAGCAGCTCCGCCATCGGCAGGAAGACACAGAAGATCCCGAGCGCCGCAATGGCGATGAAGATCGCCGCGTTGACCAGCGTGAACAATTGGTACGTGCCGCCGCCGACGGGTTTGGCGAGCGTGGTCATGCGCACCCACTCGACTTCGGTGTAGGAAAAGCCCGGCCACTCCATATGGCCGTCGCGGATCGCCGTCATGCCCTTGGCCCAGAACGCCAGCCGCGCCAGCGCGCCGCCCGTCATGCCACTCATCGCCACCCCCCTGCGAATGATACCCAGGGATCATACCATCCCCGGTGCAAAGCGACAGTCGCGTTCGGCCTGTTTACTGGAACCCGACGGCATCGACCGTGCCCTTCGGGCAGCCGGCCTTGGTTGTTGGCGCCGAGGCTAGCAGCAGGGCACCTAGCGAAGCGTTCGAAGCGATCGGGCCGGTAAGGCCGAGCGTCAGCTCGCCGATCAGCCGCCTGCCGTTCGAAGGATCGACCACGCAGGACACACGGACCCGGTCGCCCGCGCCTTTGCCGAAGGCGCTGTCGAAGGTGCTGCGGATCTGATCGGACGTGAGCTGCTTGCCGATGTTCTTGGTGAAGAGATCGCGCACCGGCGACGCGTTCACCGCGCGCATCAGGTTCAAGGCGTCGGCGAAATACTCCTGCTGGCTCTTGCCGTAGCAGGTGCCGTGCTTGATCCATTCATGCCTTTCGAGGGCGGATGCGGTGCCCGGCATCACCTGGTCGAGTTCCGCTCGCGTTTTCGGGTCAAGGGTGACCACCGGCAAGTCTCGCCAGTGCGCAGGATCGTCGTTCGCCTTGTCGCTTGCCGCGACCTGGCAATAGAAATTTCCGTTCGGCTGCGGCCACAATCCATGCAAGGTGAAGTGGGTCGCATCGAAACCGGCGGCGGTCTGCGTCCGGCATTCAGTCTTGCCGGATTTGGTCTCGCAGAAAGCCGGCTGCCAGCTCAGCGCGAAGACATATTCCGGCTTTCCGGACGCCGATGGCTTGTTCGGCTCGGCAGGCGCCGGTGCAGCCGGCATCGTCGACGCGCTGCCGCCCGAAACATGGCCGCAGCTGATCTTGACCCAGCGGCGCTCCGGATCGGCGCCCGGCACGCGGATGAGATAGTGCGTTGGTGCGTCCTTGTTGCCGGCCAGGAGATCATAGCTCTGGCCAGCCGCGGTCGAGACATTGCCGGGGTTCTTGCCGTTCTTGATCGCCTGCGTCGCCGGACAGGCGAAATCAGCAACGAAAGAGCCGGTCATCTTCACATCGGCCCGCGCCACGCTTGTGCCAGCAAACGCAAGAAACACCGCCCCCCATATCGCCCAAATCCGCATTCCGGCACTCCTCATGATTCACGCCGCAAGCTAGAAACTTGCGACATGTCAGAATTACGATTTGTTTCGCCGGCCGCAAAAAAACAATCGCCAGCGCATTGAGACGGGTCCCGCGTGGTCGATCAGGATCCGCCCGCCTCCACCCGTTCTGTCAGGGTGCGCAGCAGATCAAGCGAGGCTTTTAGCGCGTCGGCGTCCATACCCTCCGAAACGCGGTTCGCCCAAACATGCTGGCGTGTGCCGATATTCTTGACCGCTGCCCGGCCGGCATCGGTTATCGACAACAGCTTGGCGCGGCGATGCGCGGGGTTGTCGGCGTAGGCGGCAAGCCCCTCCGCAGCCAGTATGTCGGCCAGCCGCTGTACGCTCTGACGGGCGAGGCCCATGTCGCGAGCGATGTCGGCCACGGATTTCGGCTCCTTCAAAACCGCACCCAAAACCTGCCAGCGCGCTGCCGTCAGCCCGGTTGGAGCGGCCAGCCGGTCGGCCGCATCCAGAAAACTGCCGTTCATCCTGAACACGGCAAGCACCAGATCGGTGAGCACATTTGCGGCTTCGGTCCTGGTCGTCATTTCTGGCCGGCCTCGATGGTCGCGACGAAATTGTTGACGGCTTCGGCTACCACCTCGGGCTTGTCAAGCATCACCCAATGGCCGCTGACTGCCACGATCTGGCGCGGAATGTCCGTGCGCAGCCGGTAGAGCGCGGCTGGAGTGTCACTGGCCTCGGTAGCCAATACGAACATCGGCCCGCGATACGCATTGAGTGCCGGCTCCGGGTTCCATTCGGCCAGTGCCTTGCCGACACCTGCCCTCGCCGCCGGATCGACCACTGCCGCATCGGCCAGAACACGCTGGCGAACAGCCGCGTTAGGGCCGGCAATCGACGTGTAATAGGCGTTCAGGACATCGCGGCCTTGCGGACCGGCCAGATCGCGGACAAAGCCGTCACGAATCGCCTGCGGCAGCGCACGAGGATCGGTCGCCGGGTCGACGAGCAAGACACCGGCGACCCGGTCGGCATGGCTGGCGGCATAAGCGAGCGCCACGCCACCGCCGCCGCTGTGCGCGACAATGAGAAACCGCTTCAGGCCAAACGCGTCGGCCACGGCACCGACATCCATTGCACGGCCGTCATAGCCATAGTCACCGTCCTGCGCCGGCGCGGAGGCGCCATGGCCGCGAAAATCGAAGGCTACCGCCTCGCGGCCTTCGACGGAGAGCTGCATTACCCGGTCCCAGTGGGAAGCGCGGCTGCAATCTCCATGCAGGAACATGATCGGCAGGCCATTGCCGGAGTTGATCCTATAAGTGGCAAGCTTGCCTTGTGGGCCCGGAACGGTGGACGTCATCATGGTCATCTCCCTGGTTTCCTGACTGAACGCAGCAATCCCTGGCAGCAGGGTGGCCGTCGTAAAGGCGAGGCTCGCCAGCAAGATTGCACGCCGCGAAATGGCCCGGTGGTTTTCATAGTCATACCCCCAATCTGCTGCCGATCATTTGACAGTATGCTGTCATATAATCACATTGACAGCATACTGTCAACTACCGTCGAATGGGTACACTACGTCCCTTGACGTCGATCGCTGCGTCGCCCAACAGTCGCCGACGGGAGCGAGACATGCCATTTGACGAGCAGAGGATGCTGGCATCGCCGACCGGCGCCGGGCTGAACCTCTATGTGAAAAACGCCGTCGGCGAGCCGCGGGCAGTCATCCAGATCAATCACGGGCTGGCCGAACACGCCGCGCGCTATGCCCGCTTCGCCGATTTCCTCGGCGCGCGCGGCTACCAGGTCTACGCGCACGACCACCGTGGCCACGGCGCTACCAAGGCACCCGACGCGCCACCTGGCAGGTTCGCCGATGCGGATGGCGGTGCCAAGGTCATCGCCGATGTCGCCGCCGTCCACGATCTGATCGCCAGGGAACGGCCTAGCCTGCCGGTCATCGTCTTCGGCCATTCCTTGGGCGCGTCGGTCGCGCTGAACTTTGTCCTCCGCCACTCGGCGCGCATCCATGCCGCCGCAATCTGGAACGGCAATTTCTCGGCCGGCCTGCTCGGCCAAATCGCGCTGGGCATGCTTGGCTGGGAAAAGTTCCGGCTTGGCTCAGACGTGCCGTCGCGCCTGCTGCCCCAGCTGACATTCCGGGCCTGGGGCAAGGCCGTGCCCAATCACCGGACGCCGTTCGATTGGCTGTCGCGCGATGCCGTTGAAGTCGAGAAATACATCGCCGACCCGCTTTGCGGCTGGGATGCGTCGGTGTCGATGTGGCAGGACATCGTCAAGATGACGCTGCATTGCGGCAGCGACCGCAATTTTTCCGGCGTGCGGCGCGACCTGTCCGTCAACCTGGTCGGAGGCGAGCAGGATCCGGCCTCGGATGGCGGCAAGGCGGTCAGCCATCTTGCCGGCCGGATGCACATGATGGGTTTTTCGAATCTCGTTTCAAAGGTTTACGCCGAAACCCGCCACGAAAGCCTGAACGAGATCAACCGAGACATCATCATGGAGGATTTTGCCGCCTGGGCCGACCGCGTGCTGAGGGCACAGCGATACTTGGCCCATTGCAAGGGCCGTGACAGCGGCGCGCGGGGTTGATAGAGGCTGCGCTTTCGATCAACCATGGTGATCCATGACTGAGCCTCCGCTCAAAGGCATTCGCGTCATCGAACTCGCACGCATCCTCGCCGGGCCATGGGCCGGGCAGCTGCTTGCCGACCTCGGCGCAGACGTGATCAAGGTCGAGAGCCCGGACGGCGGCGACGACACCCGCAAATGGGGACCGCCCTTCGTCATCGGCCATGACGGCGAGAACCTGTCGGCCGCTTATTACCATTCCTGCAACCGCGGCAAGCGCTCCATCGCCATCGATTTCTCGACGCCCGAGCGCGCCGAGACGGTGCGCCGGCTGGTCGCGACATCGGACGTGCTGATCGAAAACTTCAAGGTCGGCGGACTGAAGAAATACGGCCTCGACTATGACAGCCTGAAGAAAATCAACCCGCGGCTGATCTATTGCTCGATCACCGGTTTTGGCCAGTCGGGACCGTATGCGCCGCGCGCCGGCTATGATTTCATCATCCAGGCCATGGCCGGCATGATGTCGATCACCGGCGAAGCCGGCCGCGAACCGCAAAAGGCGGGCGTCGCTATTTCAGATGTTTTCACCGGGCTTTATTCGGTCATCGCCATCCAGGCGGCGCTTCGCCATGCCGAGAAGACCGGCGAAGGCCAGCATATCGACATGGCGCTCTACGACACCCAGATCTCGACGCTCGGCAACCAGAACCTCAACTATCTCGTCTCCGGACAGTCGCCAGTGCAGATGGGCAATGCGCATATGAACATCGCGCCCTACGAAGTGGTGCCGGTGAAAAATGGCCACATCATCCTGGCGGTCGGCAATGACGGCCAGTTCGCAAAGTTCTGCGCTGCCGTCGGCCTCGACGAGCTCGCGTCGAACCCTGACTTCGCCACCAATCCCGCCCGCGTCGCCAACCGGGCAAAGCTGCGCGGGCATATAATCGAGGCGCTGAAGACCTTCGATCGCGACCCGCTGCTGGCCAGGCTCGAAGCCGCCGGCGTCCCAGCCAGCCCGATCAACAACATCGGCCAGATGTTTGCCGACCCGCAGACGATCGCGCGCGGCATGCGGCTCGACCTCGATGACGGCCATGGCAATCTCTTGCCCTCGGTGCGGGCGCCGATGGTCATGTCCGGCACGCCGCTGGTCTATGAGCGTCCGTCACCGCGTCTCGGCGAACACACCGAAGAAATCCTTGCCGAACTGGAGAGGTCAGGAAAATGAAGACCGGCGGACAACTCATCGTCGATGCGCTCGAAGCCAACGGAACGGACCGTATCTATTGCGTACCTGGCGAATCCTATCTGGCGGTGCTCGACGCGCTGCATGATTCACCGATCCGCACCATCGTCTGCCGCCAGGAGGGCGGTGCCGCGATGATGGCCGACTGCCATGGCCGCCTGACCGGCAAGCCCGGCATCTGCTTCGTCACCCGCGGCCCAGGCGCCACCAATGCCTCGGCCGGCATCCACATCGCCATGCAGGATTCGGTCCCCCTCATCCTGTTCATCGGCCAGGTCGCCAGCCACGCCAAGGGGCGCGAGGCCTTCCAGGAGGTCGACTATGTCAGGTTCTTCGGCGACATCGCCAAATGGGTGATCGAGATCGACGACGCCGCACGCATCCCCGAATTCGTCACACGCGCCTTTGCGGTGGCGACGTCCGGCCGCCCGGGCCCGGTCGTCATCTCGCTGCCCGAGGACATGCTGACCAGCCTCGCCGAGGCACCGGAAGCCCGGCATTACACCCCTGTCGAGACGCGGCCTGGCGAAGCCGAGCTCGACGCGCTGGACGAGCTGCTCAACAAGGCAAAGCGGCCCTTCGTCATCCTTGGTGGTACGCGCTGGGATGCGCAGGCCGTTGCACAGATGCGGACGATAGCCGAAGCGTGGTCGCTGCCGGTCGGCTGCTCCTTCCGCCGCCAGATGCTGTTCGACCATCTCCACCCGAACTATGCCGGCGATGTCGGCATCGGCATCAATCCCAAAGTAGCAACCGCCATCAAGCAGGCCGATCTTGTACTGCTGATCGGCGGCCGCATGGGCGAGATGCCGTCATCCGACTACACGCTGCTGAAGAGCCCCTACCCCGACCAAACGCTGGTCCATATCCATGCCGACGCCGGCGAACTCGGCCGCGTCTACCGGCCGGCGCTGGCGATCAATGCCTCGCCTGCCGCTTTCGTCGAAGCCTTTGCCAAACACAAGCCGACCGCAACGCCGGTGTGGGCGGCGGAGGCAGCGAAGCTGCACGCCGCCTATCTCGACTGGTCGACGCCTCCGGAGAGCGGCCCCGGCGCCGTGCAGATGGGGCCGATCATGAATTATCTGGAAACGATGCTGCCGGACGACGCCATCCTCGCCAACGGCGCCGGCAACTACGCCACCTGGGTACATCGTTACCATCGCTTCCGGCGTTTCGGCACGCAGGCAGCACCCACGTCAGGCTCAATGGGTTACGGCACGCCGGCGGCGGTCGCCGCCAAGCAGCTTTTCCCCGACCGCGACGTGATCGCCTTCGCCGGTGACGGCTGTTTCCTGATGAACGGCCAGGAATTCGCCACCGCCGTGCAATACGGGCTGCCGATCATCGTCATCGTCGTCAACAATGGCATCTACGGTACAATCCGCATGCATCAGGAGCGCGAATATCCCGGCCGTGTCGTCGCCACCGATCTGCGGAATCCCGATTTTGCGGCGTTGGCCCGCGCCTATGGCGGTCATGGCGAAACGGTCGAGACGACAGCCGACTTCGCGCCGGCCTTCGAACGCGCGCGCGCCAGCGGCAAGCCGTCGATTGTCGAGATCAGGCTCGACCCCGAGGCCATTACGCCGACCCGGACGATGACGCAAATACGCGACAAGTCGTAATCCAACGGAAAGGGCGGTCGTCCGCCCCTTCCGTCGGCGGAATGGCTTGCGCTACATCGTCGCCGCCGCCTTCTCGATCTGCCCGCGGATCTCCCCGTCCGGATTTTTCTTGGTATGGATGTTGACGTAGTATTTGCCGGCCTCAAGATCGGTGGCCTGGGCATCGGTCAATGTCGCCGAACCCTTGATCGGGCTCTTCAGCTTGCCTTCGAACGGCACCACCGGATCGGCGCTTTGACCCTTTGCCGCCGGGCCGTGAATATGTGCGGCCGTCGCCGGCCCGCTGAGGCCGGAATATCTCACCGTCCAGCTGAGTTTCTTGGTGGCGGTGTTGAACCTGAGCGTGGCGGTGCCCTTGCCCTTCGTGGTGACGGGCGGGCTCTGCTGAGCACCATCGAGCGTCGCCGTCATCTTTATAGTTTCGGCCAGGGCCGGTGAAGCAGAGAAGATGGCTGCAGAAATGGCCAGCGCCGAAAGCATCGGCGTGAAGGACTGGATGCGCATGGAAAACCTCCGTTGTGACACCCTTGAGGCGGATGCACTGGCACAACGATTTTGCGAGCGGATGTTTCCGCCGGTAACGTTCATTTTACATCCCACTAAAAAGGGGCGGTCGCCCGCCCCTTTTCGTCTTCCAGCAGAGCCTGCTTGATAGCTCTATTTGATGGCCTTATCGGTGATCGCCGTCGTGTAGGCGCCGGTAGGCTCCTTGCTGATGATCTTCTGGTCAAGCAGCGCCTTGGCGGTGCGCTCGTAGGTCGCCGGATCGAGCTTGCCATCGGCATTGTCGATCAGCTTGGCGACTTCGCCCATCATCCGCTTCTGGTGGTTCTCGTCCTGGCCGCCATTGTCCATGACGATGCCCGCCGCCTCGTCGGAATTGTCGACGGCGTATTTCCAGCCCTTCATCGAAGCGCGCACGAAACGCACCATCTTGTCCTCGAAGGCCGGATCCTTGAGCTTGTCCTCCAATGCATAGAGCCCGTCTTCGAGCAGATCGTTGCCCATGGCGGAATAGTTGAAGACGGTCAGCTCTTCCGGCTTGTAGCCGGCGTCGATGAGCTGCCAGTACTCGTTATAGGTCATGACCGAAATGCAATCCGCCTGCTTCTGGATCAGCGGCTGCACGTCGAAGCTCTGCTTGAGCACGGTGACACCGTCCGGCCCGCCGTCGGTCTTGAGGCCAAGCTTGTTCATCCAGGCATAGAACGGATATTCATTGCCGAAGAACCAGACGCCCAGCGTGTGGCCCTTGAAGTCGGCTTCCGTCTTGATCGGGCCGTCCTTCGGGCAGACCAGCTCCATGCCGGCCTTCTTGAACGGCTGGGCGATGTTGACCAGCGGCACGCCCTTTTCGCGCGCAGCCAGCGCACCGCCCATCCAGTCGACGATGACGTCGGCGCCGCCGCCGGCAATAACCTGCTCGGGTGCGATGTCCGGGCCGCCGGGCTTGATGTCGACGTCGAGGCCCTCGGCTTCATAGAAGCCCTTGGCCTTGGCGACATAGTAGCCGGCGAACTGTGCCTGGGTGACCCATTTCAGCTGCAGCGTCACCTTGTCCGCGGCCATCGCCTGGAACGCGACAAGCGACATCGCGCCGGCCAGCATCGAAACAACAAGTCTTTTCATGTTTTTACCCTCTGAAGTTAGCGCCCTAAACCCACCGCCCCTATCCACCACGGACAGAGGGATGCCAAAACGTGATTGCTCTCTCGAAAAGAGCGACCACGCCATAAAAGACCGAACCCGCAAGTGCTGCAACTGCGATTTCGGCCCACACCATGTCGATGTTCATCCGCCCGACTTCCGTCGAAATGCGGAATCCCATGCCGACCACCGGGGTGCCGAAGAACTCGGCGACGATGGCGCCGATCAGCGCCAGCGTCGAATTGATCTTCAACGCATTGAAGATGAAGGGTGCCGCCGCCGGCAGCCGCAGCTTGAACAGCGTCTGCCAGTAGCTCGAGGCATAGGTGCGCATCAGGTCGCGCTCCATATGGCCGGAGGCGGCAAGCCCGGCGACGGTGTTCACCAGCATCGGGAAGAAGGTCATGATGATGACCACCGCTGCCTTCGACTGCCAGTCGAAGCCGAACCACATGACCATGATCGGCGCGACGCCGATGATCGGCAGCGCCGACACCATATTGCCGATCGGCAAAAGCCCGCGCCGCAGGAACGGCACGCGGTCGGCGGCTATGGCAACGAGGAAGCCGGCGCTGCTGCCCACCACATAGCCGAAGATGACCGCCTTGAAGATGGTCTGCCTGACATCGGCCCCCAGCACCGGCAGCGAGCCGACGATGCGTGCACCGATGGCGCTTGGCGGCGGCAACAGGATGAAGGGAATGCCGGCACCACGCGTCACCGCTTCCCAGATGATCAGGATCCAGGCGCCAAAGATGGCCGGAATGATCAGGCGCAGGGCGGTTGACGCCCAGCGCGACGTCGGGCGAAACGACGACAAGACCGTTACGCAGCGCCAGGCCAAAAACCACGCAGCGACGAGCAGCAGATAGAAGGATGCGCGAGCGCTGCCCTCATTGCCGGTTATGCCGGCGAGCAGCATCCACGCCGCGCCGTGCGCGCCAAGGAACAGCAACACCACCCCGATCATCGGTGGAAAGTTGTCGGCCTCGATTGCCACGAGCAGCAAAATGAAAATCAAAACCGTAGCCGCCATGCCGTAACCGGCCGTAGCACTGACGAGCGGCCAAAGAAGCAGCGCGCCGACAAGCAGGACAAGCGCGGCATAACCTTGCCAGGATCGGGGGGTGATTGAGGAAAGGCTCAGGAGCGCGCTCATGCCGGCCTCCCGCCCATGGCGCGGTCGACTAGGCGCCCGGCAATGCCGACCAGCATAACCAGCAGCGCCGCCACCACGGAGCCGGCAACCAGAGCCGACCAGATGTCGATGGTCTGGCTGTAATAGGCGCCGGCGAGCAGTTTGGCACCGATGCCGGCGACCGCACCGGTCGGCAGCTCGCCGACAATGGCGCCAACCAGGCTGGCGGCGACAGCCACCTTCATCGAGGTGAACAGGAACGGCACCGAGGCCGGCACCCGCAATTTCCAGAAGGTCTGCGAGGGGCTGGCATAATAGGTGTGCATCAGGTCGAGATGGGTGAGCTCGGGCGAGCGTAGTCCCTTCACCATGCCAACCGCCACTGGGAAGAACGACAGATACGTCGAGATCAGCGCTTTCGGAATCAGCCCGGTGATGCCAACCGCCGCCAGCACGACAATGATCATCGGCGCCACCGCCAGGATCGGAATGGTCTGCGAGGCGATGATCCACGGCATCAGGCTGCGGTCGAGCGTCGCCACATGTACGATGCCGACGGCAATGACGATGCCGAGCGCCGTGCCGAAGGCGAAGCCGAGCAGCGTCGACGACAGCGTCACCCAGGCGTTGTAGACAAGGCTGCGGTTCGAGGTGATGCTGCGCAGAAAGGTGTTTTCGAAAAAATTCACCGCCACCTGATGCGGCGCCGGCAGCGTCGGCTTCGGCTGTGCCAGCGTCTTGCCGATGAATTCCACAACGCCCGGCGTCTGATTGGCGCGGCGGTCGAGATCGCGCTGGAACGGCGCGTTGAGGATGACAGCCATGACGTACCAGACGACGACCACGCCCAGGAGGATCGAGGTCACCGGAACGAGCTTGTCGCGGAAGGAGTCCATCAGCGGCTCTCTCCTCCTCTCCCCAACGGGGAGAGGGTGGCCGGAGCGAAGCGGAGGCCGGGTGAGGGGGTAGAAATCTTTCCGTCGAGGCAAGCCAAAATCGTATCAAGGACCGCTCGACGTTCGGCCAGAACTTCATGGTTCCAGAACCGAAGAACGGAATAGCCATGGCCATTCAGCCAGGCAGTTCTCGCCGGATCGGTTGGAGAATCTGCGTGCTGGCTGCCGTCGACTTCAACAATCAGACCCCTTTCGCGACAAACGAAGTCTGCGACGAAAGGCCCAAGCGGCACTTGCCTCACAAATTTGTAACCGTTGAGATGACGTCCTCTCAGTTCCCCCCAAAGCCGGTACTCAGCTTCGGTCTCGTCAAACCGGAGCTTTCGGGCAAGAGCGGTTGCCCCGACATTTCTTTTGGTCGGATCTGTCGGCGCCGCCCCCTCACCCGACCTCCGCTTCGCTCCGGCCACCCTCTCCCCGCTGGGGAGAGGAGGGAGTTCATCCCCCTCAATCATCATAGCTGTGCCCTGCCCTCAGCCCGTCGCGCACCCGTGCCGCGATGGCCAGGAACTCCGGCGTCTCGCGGATATCGAGCGGCCGTTTTTTCGGCAGCGTCGATTCTATGACGTCGCTGACGCGGCCCGGGCGCGGCGACATGACGATGATGCGCGTCGACAGATAAACCGCCTCGGGGATCGAATGGGTGACGAAGCAGATGGTCTTGTTGGTCCGCTCCCAAAGCTCCAGCAGCTGTTCGTTGAGGTGATCGCGCACGATCTCGTCGAGCGCGCCGAACGGCTCGTCCATCAACAAAAGGTCGGCGTCGAAGGCGAGCGCCCGCGCGATCGAGGCGCGCTGCTGCATGCCGCCCGAGAGCTGCCAGGGGTATTTCTTCTCGAAGCCGCTGAGGTTGACGAGGTCGAGGGTTCGCTTGATGCGCGCCGCCTGCTCCGCCCTGGACAGGCCCATGATCTCCAGCGGCAGCGCCACATTGCGCTCGATCGTGCGCCACGGATAAAGTGCGGCCGCCTGGAAGACATAGCCATAGGCGCGGCTCTGGCGCGCCTCCTCGGGCGTCATGCCGTTGACGGAGATGGCTCCTGATGTCGGCTTCTCCAGATCGGCGATGACGCGCAGCAAGGTCGTCTTGCCGCAGCCGGAAGGCCCGATGAAGGATACGAATTCGCCCTTGCCGATGGTCAGGTCGACATTCGACAGCGCCTGCACCGGACCATCATTGGTCTGGAAGGTCAGGCCAAGCTTGCTTGCCGAAACAACGGCTGGCGATGCTCCCGTCATCGGCCGTAGCCTGCCGCTTCCGGCCACTGCGGCGCCGGCCGGAATCCCATTGATTTTACCCCGATGTTGCTTTCCACTCGCCCAGTCCTACTCGCCCCGGTTTTACTCGCCCCAGTTCTACGCGCCCTTGTCCCATCAGATAGACGCCCGGAGTTGCCCCGATGTCGCCGAAACCGACTTGCCATCTTATCCGCCCTGAAAGCTCTTATGAAGGCAAGCAGGGCCTGAGTTATTTCGCCGGTATCGCCGCCGAAACAGTCGGCTCGTCCGGCATCTGCATGCATCTGCTGACCATGCCGCCGGGTGCCCGCGCCAAGGCGCATATGCACGAAAACCATGAAACCGCGATCTATGTGCTCTCCGGCGAGGTCCATACCTGGTATGGCGACCGGCTCGAACAGCATATCGTGGTCAAGGCCGGCGATCTTTTCTATATTCCCCCCGGCGTGCCGCATCTGCCGGCCAATCTGAGCGACAGCCCCGCCTCGGCGGTCATTGCCCGCACCGATCCCAACGAACAGGAAAGCGTTGTCCTGCTGCCGGAACTGGACGGGTTGGTCGCCTGACGCCGGCATCGAGGCGGCGGTCGTCATCGGCACCGTCACGAACATGATTTCAGCGGCCCTATCTCCTCAAGGCCGGGAATGGTCACGAAGAAACCGTCCGCTCCTCTGTTGATGACCTTGACGACTTCCGTGGTCGTGCCCTCCTCGCCCTCGGCGAAACAGGTGGAGCTCAACAACAGGGTGCCAGGCGCCGTCGTCAATCGCTGTGCGAACTGGCAGCCGCCGCCATAGGTTTCGATGCCCTCGGCAGTCAGCACGACATAATCGTCGCTGTCCTGATAACCGAGCCGTACACCAACGCAACCGACCTCATTGCCAAAGGAACCGGCAAGGACGTCAGCCGCCGCCGGCCCGGCGGCAAGGATCACCGCGGCCATCGAGATAATCGCTGTCTGGCTCGCCAAGCTCAAACGCCCGTCGCCGGGATGCCCGTCCGTTCCACCTTGCGCGGCGCGGAAATTTCCTTCCAGGTCGACAGTGCCCGGTTGACCGCCGCGTTCGGCTCGCGAGCGACGAACTCGCCATGGCCGGGCTTTGCCTTGATCTCGTTTTCCTCGATCGACAGTTCGCCGCGCGAGAAGACGAAGCGCGGCAGGCCGGTCACCTCAAAACCTTCGAAGACGTTGTAGTCGATCACCGACTGCTGCTTCTTGGCCGTGATCTTCTTCTTGCGCTTTGGGTCCCAGACGAGGATGTCGGCGTCCGCGCCTTCAACGATGGCGCCCTTCTTCGGATACATGTTGAGGATCTTGGCGATGTTGGTCGAGGTCACCGCGACGAACTCGTTCATCGTCAGCCGGCCGGTTTTGACGCCCGTCGTCCACAGCACCGGCAAACGATCCTCGAGCCCGCCCGTGCCGTTCGGGATCTTGGTGAAATCGCCGACGCCGTTGCGCTTCTGTTTGGTGGTGAAGGCACAATGGTCGGTCGCCACCACTTGCAGCGACCCGGCCTGCAGGCCGGCCCACAGCGAATCCTGGTGCCATTTGTTGCGGAAGGGCGGGCTCATGACGCGCCGCGCCGCATGGTCCCAGTCCTTGTTGAAATATTCGCTCTCGTCCAGCGTCAGGTGCTGGATCAGCGGCTCGCCGAATACCCGCATGCCTTTCTGGCGCGCCCGGCGAATGGCCTCGTGCGCCTGCTCGCAGGAGACATGCACGACATAGAGCGGCACGCCGGCCATGTCGGCGATCATGATGGCGCGGTTGGTCGCCTCGCCTTCCACTTCCGGCGGTCGCGAATAGGCGTGTCCTTCGGGGCCGTTGTTGCCGGCAGCCAGCAGCTTCTGCGACAGGGCGGCCACCACGTCGCCATTCTCGGCATGGACCAGCGGCAGCGCGCCAAGATCGGCGCAGCGCTGGAACGACGAGTAAAGCTCGTCGTCATCGACCATCAGCGCGCCCTTGTAGGCCATGAAATGCTTGAACGAGGTAATGCCCCTGTCGACGACGGTGGCCATCTCGTCGAACACCTGCTTGCCCCACCAGGTGATCGCCATGTGGAAGGAATAGTCGCAGGACGCCTTCGAGGTCTTGTTGTCCCACATCTGCAGGGCCTCGAGCAGCGATTGCTGCGGTGCCGGCAGACAGAAATCGACGACCATCGTCGTGCCGCCGGCAAGGGCGGCGCGTGTACCGCTCTCGAAATCGTCGGCCGAATAGGTACCCATGAACGGCATTTCGAGATGGGTATGCGGGTCGATGCCGCCCGGCATCACATAGCAGCCGCTGGCGTCGAACTCATGGTCGCCATGAAGGTTCGAACCGATGGCAACGATCTGGCCGTGCTGCATCAGCACATCGGCCTTCCAGGTGCGGTCGGCGGTGACGACGGTGCCGTTTCGGATGACTTTGGACATTTTCTTGTTCCCTTATTCTCTTCGCGCTTCTTGCGAGCGGCGTTGCGAGGCTATCCCATCATTCGACAATGACCGCCGTGTCCACCACCGCATGGAACAGCACGTCGGCGCCGGCCGCTGCCCATTCCTTGGTGATTTCCTCGGCCTCGTTGTGGCTGAGACCGTCGACGCAGGGGCACATCACCATTGCCGTCGGCGCGACGCGGTTGATCCAGCAGGCGTCATGGCCGGCGCCCGAGACGATATTGCGATGCGTATACCCCAGGCGCTCCGCCGCATCCCGCACAGCCTTGACGCAGCCCGCGTCGAAGGTGACCGGGTCGAAATGGCCGACCTGCTCGATTTGATATTTGATGTCGAGCGCGTCGCAGATCGTGTCGATGCCTTCGCGGATGCGGCCGTCCATGGCGTCCAGCACCTCCTTTTCCGGCGAGCGGATGTCGATGGTGAAGACGGTGCGCCCGGCGATGATGTTGCGCGAGTTCGGATAGACCTCCATATGGCCGACCGCGCCGACGGCGTCGGGTTGGTAGTCCATGGCGATCTCGTGCACCAGCTCGATCACCCGCGCCATGCCGAGCCCGGCATTGCGCCGCTTCGGCATCGGCGTCGAGCCGGTATGCGCCTCCCTGCCGGTCAGCGTCACCTGCAGCCATTTCAGTCCCTGGCCATGAGTAACGACACCGATGTCGATGCCCTCGTCCTCGAGGATCGGGCCCTGTTCGATATGCAATTCGAAGAAGGCATGGATCTTGCGCTCACCGACTTTCTCGGTGCCCTTCCAGCCGATCCGTTCGAGCTCCTCGCCGAATTTCTTGCCGTCCTTGTCGACATGCGAATAAACGTCGGCCTGATCGAGCACGCCGGCGAAAACGCCGGACGCCATCATCGCCGGCGCAAAGCGCGCGCCTTCCTCATTGGTCCAGTTGGTGACGACGACCGGGTGCTTTGTCTTGATGCCGAGATCGTTGAGCGAGCGCACGACCTCCAGGCCGCCGAGCACGCCGAGCACGCCGTCATACTTGCCGCCGGTCGGCTGGGTGTCGAGATGGCTGCCGACATAGACCGGCGGCAGGCTGGGATCGGTGCCTTCGCGGCGGGCAAACATCGTGCCCATCTCGTCGACGCCCATTTCGAGCCCCGCCTCATCGCACCAGCGCTTGAACAGGTGCCGCCCTTCGCCGTCCTCGTCGGTCACGGTCTGGCGATTGTTGCCGCCGGCAACGCCGGGGCCGATCTTCGCCATCTCCATTATCGAATCCCACAAACGGTCTGAATTGATTCGCAGATTCTCGCCGGGGGCGGCCATATTCTAAAACCTCATCGGTTGCGCGGCGTCCCCCTCCCCCTCGAGGGGAGGGTGGCCGCGAAGCGGTCGGGTGGGGTCGGCTGACATGCGCGCGACCTTCTCCTTGACCACCTGTGCGACATGCCAAGCGCTGTTTATGACATCGGGCTCATCGACGCGAAAGATATCGAACCCGAGCGATCGCAGATAGGCATCACGGACGGCGTCGTGCCGTTTGCCCTTCTCCTGTTCGTGCAGATCACCATCGACTTCAACGACCAGCTTTACCGCAAGGCAAGTAAAGTCGACGATATAAGGCCCGATCGGACACTGGCGGCGGAATTTCATGCCGGCCGATTTCAATTCGCGCAGTTCATACCAAAGCAGCGATTCGCCTTTGGTCGCATGAACCCGAAGCGCGCGCGCCTTTTGGCGCATTTCGAAGCTCACGCGGGTCCGGGGCATCACAGGCACCTATACGGCCGAAGGTCAGGTTGGCGCACTGCCGCACCGACCCCACCCGGCCGCTTCGCGGCCACCCTCCCCTCGAGGGGGAGGGAAAGCTGCACCTGGTTCAATCCACAGCCCTCAGCACTTCGCGCACGTGGTCGATCAATTCGTTGATCTGACCCTTGGTGATAATCAGCGGCGGCGATAGCGCGATGATGTCGCCGGTGGTGCGGATCAACGCACCGCGCTCGAACGCCTTCACAAAGGCCGAGAAGGCCCGCTTCGTCGGCTGGCCGGCGATCGGCGCCAGCTCGATTGCACCGATCAGGCCGATGTTTCTGATATCGATGACGTTCGGCTCACCCTTCAGCGAGTGCAGCGCGTCCTCCCAGTACGGCGCCAGTTCCTCGCCGCGCGACAGCAGCCCCTCTTCCTTGTAGGTGTCGAGCGTGCCCAGCGCCGCCGCGCAGGCGATCGGATTGCCCGAATAGGTGTAGCCGTGGAAGAACTCGATCATGTGCTCGGGGCCGGTCATGAAGGCGTCGTGGATTTCCTTCTTCACGAACACCGCGCCCATCGGGATGACGCCGTTAGAGACGCCCTTGGCCGTGGTCATGATGTCCGGCGTGACGCCGAAATAGTCGGCGGCAAACGGCGTACCGAGACGGCCGAAACCGGTGATGACCTCATCGAAAATCAGCAAGATGCCATGCTTGGTGCAGATCTCACGAAGCTTCTGCAAATAGCCCTTCGGCGGCAGGATGACGCCGGTGGAACCGGCAACCGGCTCGACGATGACGGCGGCAATGGTCGAGGCGTCGTGCAAGGCGACGATACGCTCCAACTCGTTCGCCAGTTCCGCGCCATGCTCGGGCACGCCCTTGGTGAAGGAGTTCTTTTCCGGCAGATGCGTGTGTGGCATGTGATCGACGCCGCCGAGCAGCGTGCCGAACATCTTGCGGTTGGTGACGATGCCGCCGACCGAAATGCCGCCGAAATTGACGCCGTGATAGCCGCGTTCGCGGCCGATCAAGCGGGTACGCGAGCCCTCGCCTTTTACGCGGTGATAGGCGATCGCCATCTTCAGCGCGGTCTCGACCGATTCCGATCCGGAATTGGTGAAGAACACATGGTCCATGCCCTTCGGCGCGATATCGACCAGCCGGTTCGCCAGCTCGAACACGATCGGGTGGCCCATCTGGAAGGCCGGCGCATAGTCGAGCTCTGCCGCTTGGCTCTGGATCGCCTCGGTGATCTTCGGACGGCAGTGGCCGGCATTGACGCACCACAGGCCGGCGGTGCCGTCGAGAACCTTGCGCCCGTCGCTGGTCGTGTAATGCATGTCCTTGGCCGACACCATCATGCGCGGCGCCTGCTTGAACTGCCGGTTTGCCGTGAACGGCATCCAGAATGCACTGAGATCGTTCGGCGTGACTTTCAGCCGGTTGGACATGACCAAGACTTCCCCTTGTAACCTGTTTCGGTGCGGCTAACGCCTGGTCTTTCCAACACTTTGTCTTCGCGACGTTTTCGTGCTACGCAAATTTTTGACCGGTTGGACAAACGTTAGCACCGCTCTATCAGCGGTCAAGGGATTACTAGCGGAAATGCGGCTTTCGAAGTGCGCTCCACAGGGCGGAGAAAAACTGGTCCAGAGAATTGGTCCAGACGCTCCTCGCGGCGAAGGTTTTTCGACGTGACGGGAGCGGTCGAAAGCTCCGCTCCTCGCCGCACCCGCATCCAGCTGGAAAAGCGCGAGCTCATCCTCGAGGCGGCGCTCGAAGTCTTCTCCACCAACGGTTTTCGCGGCTCGACCATCGACCAGATCGCCGAAGCCGCCGGCATGTCGAAGCCGAACCTGCTCTATTATTTCCGCCGCAAGGAGGACATCCACAAGACGCTGATGCAGCGGCTTCTCGACACCTGGCTGGCGCCGCTGCGCGAACTCGACGATATCGGCGACCCCTTGACCGAACTGCGCAGCTACATCAGGCGCAAGCTCGAAATGGCGCGCGATTTCCCGCGCGAGAGCCGGCTGTTCGCCAACGAGATCCTGCAGGGCGCGCCGCGCATCATGCCGATGCTGGAAGGCGAGTTGAAGACGCTGGTCGACGAGAAAGCCAATGTCATCAAGGGCTGGATGCGCGCCGGTAAGATTGCCCGCACCGACCCCTGGCACCTGATCTTCTCGATCTGGGCGACGACGCAGCATTATGCCGATTTCGACGTCCAGGTCCGCGCCGTGCTCGGCCCCGACCGCGGTGGCGACGGCCGCTTCGAAGATGCCGCAAGGTTTCTCGAACAGCTGTTTATCGACGGGCTGAAGCCGAAGGGCTGAGGCAACTGGTGGAGGGCCGGTTGCAGTCAATATTCGCGTTCGTTCCAGTCGGCCGTCGCAGACTGTGGAGATTAGCCGAAACTCCTCAGCTTCGTCATCCCAGGGCGGAGCAGCCGCGGAGCGGCGTCGCGGAGACCCTGGGATCCATGCCGTGAAATAAACCGAGAAATGCGACGAAACAGAATTCTGAACCGCTGCAACGCCTTGACGTCACGGCATGGATCCTGGGGTCTGCGCCGCGTCGCTTCGCTCCTTGCTTCGCCCCAGGATGACGAAGTTGAGGGGCCTCACGCGCTGCGCCGCTCGGCCGGAAGCGTCTCCAGCAGCTGTTCGAGCTTGGCGATCGAGTTCTGCTCGGCGAGCGGCGTGTAGACGATCAGCTTCATGTCCGAGCCGTCGTCGATCGACAGGCTCATATGCTCGAACGCCATGGCGCCCGCTATCGGGTGCCGGACATGCTTCACTCCCGATAGGTTGCGGGCCACATCGCGCAGCGGCCACCAGGCGCGAAACTCCGGACTTGAACGCGTCATCAGCACAATCAACCGCTCGAAATCCGGATCGCCGACATACTTCGCGCTTTCTGCCCGGAATGACGCCAGCACGGCACGCGCCAATTCCTCCCAGTCGACGAGCAGGCGCCGATGCTGCGGGCTGGTGAAAACCATGTGGACGATGTTACGGGCATCGCCCTCCAGCAGACCATAGTCGCCGAACACGGCTGCCGCGGCAGAATTCCAGGCCAGCACGTCCCAGCGCCGCCCAAGGACATAGGCCGGCTGCAGGACCAGGCTCTGCAGCATGTGCAGCAACGAACTATCGACCTTTTCCGGCGCGTCGACGCGACGCTCCGGCTGCGGTCGGCCGGCAAGGATGAACAGATGCCGTTGCTCGGCCGCGTCCAGGCGCAGCGCCCGGCTGAGTGCGGTCAGCACTTCCACCGACGGCCGAACGTCGCGCCCTTGCTCCAGCCAGGTGTACCAGGTCGTGCCGACGCCGGCGATCATCGCCACCTCCTCACGCCGCAGCCCGGGTGTGCGCCGGCGCAACCCCGTCGAGATGCCCGTGGCCGAAGGCGTCAGCCTCTCACGCCGCGAGCGCAGAAAGGCGCCAAGCTCGCGGCGGCGGCTGTCTTCGGCGGAATGCGTGGTGGAATCCATACGCTATTATAGCAGTATCGATACCAGGATAAAGTTTGAACTGTTTGGCAAGTGGCCGGTGCCCCATGTTTCCCCTCAGAGCGATGAGATGGAGGCTCTGAACATGGAACTGAAAGACAAGACAATCCTCATCACCGGGTCGACCGATGGCGTCGGCCGCGTCGTCGCGCAAAGGCTCGGCGCCGGCGGCGCCCGCATCCTGGTGCATGGCCGCGACGCGACAAGGGGCAAGGCGACCGTGGCCGAAATCGAAGCCGCCGGCGGCAAGGCCGAGTTGCTGGTCGCCGATCTCTCCTCCCTGGCGGAAGTCCGCCGCCTCGCCGAGGCTGTGCGTGCAAAAACCAGCCGGCTCGAAATCCTCATCAACAATGCTGGCGTCGGCACTGCCGGTCCCAACGCGAAACGACAGATCAGCGCCGACGGCTACGAACTGCGCTTTGCCGTCAACTATCTCGCCGGCTTCCTGCTCACCATGGAGCTGCTGCCGCTGCTCAAGGCCAGCGCGCCGGCGCGCATCGTCAACGTCGCCTCGGCCGGCCAGCAGGCGATCGATTTCGACGACGTCATGCTGACCCGCTCCTATGACGGCGTCCGTGCCTACTGCCAGAGCAAGCTGGCGCAGATCATGTTCACCATCGATCTGGCGGAGCAGCTGAACGGCACCAATGTGATCGTCAACAGCCTGCATCCGGCAAGCTACATGAACACTACTATGGTGCGGCAGGCGGGCATCACGCCGTGGAGCTCAGTCGAAACCGGCGCCGAAGCCATCATCAACCTCGCCACATCGCCGGCACTCGAAGGGCGAAGCGGCCTCTATTTCGACGGCCAGAGAGAATCCCGCGCCGATGCGCAAGCCTATGACGCGAAGGCGAGGCAGCAGTTGCGCGAATTGAGCCTCGGCCTTGTCGGGCTCGCACCCGCTTCCGCAACATCGAAGAAAGAAAATTCATGACCGAGAAAACCAGTCACACCGTCGTCGTCGGCGGCTCCTCCGGCATCGGCCTCGCCACCGCGAAAAAGCTGCTCGGCCCGGGTATGAAGGTGACGATCACCGGGCGCAACCAGGAAAGGCTCGACAAGGCGTGGCAAAGCCTTGGCGGCGCCGTCGAAAAAGCGGCCTTCGATGCCGCGAAGCCGGACGAGGTTCGCCGGTTCTTCAACGACCTCGGCCCTTTCGATCACCTGGTGCTGGCCGCCAGCGGCGGCAAGGGGCTCGGCCCGTTCGAAACACTTGACCTGACCGACATCGGCGGCGGCGTCGACGAGAAGGTCCGGCCACAGCTCTCCTGCCTGCAGGCCGCCTTGCCGACGTTGAACAAGAGCGGCTCGGTGACTTTCATCTCGGCGGTGTCGGCGCAATTGTCGGCGCCGGGTGTCGCCGGCATCGCCGCCGTCAACGGCATGCTGCTGACCGTGGTGCCGATCCTGGCGATGGAGCTGAAGCCGTTACGCGTCAATGTCGTGGCACCGGGTGTCATCGACACGCCCTGGTGGGATTTCCTGCCCGATGAACAGCGCCGTGCGGTGTTTGCCGAGTATGCCGGCACGACGCCGGTCGGCCGTATCGGCCGTGCCGAGGACGTCGCCGAGGCGATTGCGTTCTTGGTTTCGAACAGCTTCGTCACCGGCCAGGTCCTGACCTGTGATGGCGGCTTGCGGTACGCGGCGTGAGCCGGCTGCCCCAGGCGAGGGTCATTGTCAAAGCAAGTGCGCGATCAGCGCCAGAAATCCTCCGGTCAGCGCGACGTTGCCGACAAAACCGTTGATGCGGGACGCGCGCTCCGGGCCTTGATGATCCCAGAAGTTATGGAACATCGGCGTGGCGACGATCAGGAACAGGATCAGGCACAGAGCGGCGGCAGCGGTCCAGATGCCCACAATCACCAGTGCTCCGGCGACCATCTGCAGGACGATCCCCAGCCACAGCACGAGCCGTGCCTGCGGCACGCCGCGCGTCGTCATCAATTGGCTCACCAATGCCGCGTTCTGAACGTTGCGCAGGCCGGCAAAGACAAAGGCGCCGCCAAGCAGCAAGCGGGCGGCGAATAGGATCTCACTATCAAAGTTTGAAAACATGCTGTCGGGTCCTTGGGCAGAAAAGAGGCGCGCGGCGCAAGGCCGCGCGCCTGGTCCATGCTCAAGCGGCCAAGACCGCTGGCATCGGATGGATTGCATGGAACGGAACGCAAAGCCGGTTCCAGGTGTTGATCATGCCGAGCGCAACCGAGAGCTTGACCAGCTCCTCTTCCGAGAAATATTCGAGCGTCCTTGCATAGAGTTCGTCCGATACTCCGTTGTCGGCAATCCTGGTCAGCGCGTCGGTCCAGGCCAAGGCTGCGCGTTCGCGCTCTGAAAACAGCGGCGATTCCTTCCAGGCGGAGACCAGATAGAGCCGCTGCTCGCTTTCGCCGTCGCGGCGCGCTTCGCGGCTGTGCATCTCGACACAATACGAGCAGCCGTTGATCTGCGACGCCCTGAGCTTGATCAGATGCAACAGGCTTTTTTCGAGCCCGCATTCGTCGACTGCCTTGTTGAGCGCCGACACCGCCTTCATGATCTCCGGCGCCGCGCCGAAAAATTGCAGCCTCTGTTTCATCGTCTGTAGCCCTTTCATGCTTGCTTGGTTGAACCTGATTTCTGCGGCCGCTGGTGGCGCTCGACGAAGGCGCAGTTGGCGGCGACCGAACGGGGATCGGCATCGGCCGTGTAGTCCGCCACGATGTCGGACAGCCGGGCGTCGGCGAGCGCTGCGCGATAGGCGCGCTCGGCCTTCAGCATCGCCACGTTGATGCCGCAAGGTTTGACATACACCGAGGCATCGAGCTTCGCCGGGCCGCGCTGGCGGATTTCGGCGCAGCGGAAGGCCGGTTCGCGACCCTCGACGGCCAGCACGATATCGAGCAGCGTTATGCGTTCCGCCGGCCGCGCCAGCCGGTAGCCGCCGGACGGCCCCGACACCGATTCCAGAATGCCCGACGCAGTCAGCGCGTTGAGATGCTTAATCAGATAGCTCGGCGATAGCCCGAACGCTTCGGCCATGGCAGCACCCGGCAAGGTCGCGGCGCCATCAACCCCGGCAAGCATCGTGGCGCAATGAATGGCCGCTTCGACGCCTTCGCCCAGCTTCATTCCACTCTCCTGTTCATGGATATAGATTATCGTGGATAACTTTTATCCGCAATAGGAAAATTAAAAAGCGGCGCCCGTGAACGCCGCTTTTTTCGCAATGCTATTCCGCCGCCACCTTGGCCATCGGATTGTTCGGGTGCGTCGTCCAGTTGGCATAGATCGGCGATACCGGCTTGCCGGTGCGCTGATCCATCACGCCGACCGCCAGCGGCTCCATGGTGATGCAGTTCTCGACCGGACAGACATTGACGCAGAGATTGCAGCCGACGCATTCGGCCTCGATCACCTCGAAATGCCTGACGCCGTCGACCATGCTGGTGATCGCCTGGTGTGAGGTGTCCTCGCAGGCGATGTGGCAGCGGCCGCATTTTATGCAGGCGTCCTGGTCGATGCGCGCCTTGGCGATGTAGTTGAGGTTGAGATACTGCCAGTCGGTGACGTTGGGCGTGGCCCGGCCGATGATGTCGTCGAGAGAGGCATGGCCCTTCTGGTCCATCCAGTTTTCCAGGCCGGCGATCATCTCCTGCACGATCTTGAAGCCATAGGTCATCGCCGCCGTGCACACCTGCACGTTGCCCGCGCCGAGCGCCATGAATTCGGCGGCGTCACGCCAGGTGGTGATGCCGCCGATACCGGAGATCGGCAGGCCCTTCGTTTCCGGGTCGCGCGCGATCTCGGCCACCATGTTCATGGCGATCGGCTTCACCGCCGGGCCGCAATAGCCGCCATGCGAACCCTTGCCGTCGATCGTTGGCTCCGGTGCGAAACTATCGAGATTGACGCCGGTAATCGAATTGATGGTGTTGATCAGCGACACCGCATCGGTGCCGCCGGCAAGGGCAGCGCGTGCCGGCTTGCGTATGTCGGTGATGTTGGGCGTCAGCTTGGTGATAACAGGCATGCGGGTGTTGGCCTTGCACCAGCGCACCACCATTTCGATGTATTCCGGCACCTGGCCGACCGCCGCACCCATGCCGCGTTCCGACATGCCATGCGGGCAGCCGAAATTGAGCTCGATGCCGTCGGCGCCGGTCTCCTCGACTACCGGCAGGATCGCCTTCCAGGCATGCTCCTCGCACGGCACCATCAGCGAGACGACGATCGCCCGGTCGGGCCAGTCCATCTTGACCTGCTTGATCTCGCGCAGGTTGACTTGGAGGTCGCGGTCGGTGATCAGCTCGATATTGTTCAGGCCAAGCAGACGACGGTCGGCGCCCCAGATCGCGCCATAGCGTGGCCCGTTGACGTTGACCACCGGTGGGCCCTCTTCGCCGAGCGTCTTCCACACCACGCCGCCCCAGCCCGCCTTGAAGGCGCGAATGACGTTGTAAGCCTTATCGGTCGGCGGCGCCGACGCCAGCCAGAACGGGTTCGGCGACTTGATGCCGACGAAATTGTTGCGGATGTCTGCCATGGGTCTTTCTCCTCTGGCTGCGGCGGGCTCACCGCCGCCTTACAGCGTTGACTATCGTACCCGGATCATTCCTCGCATCGAAGAAAAACCGCCGGTGGTTCGCCTTCGACCGTAACTGTGATCCTGTCCGGATCGCCCTTGCGCGCCTCCAGCTTGACCATGCTTTCGTCCATGCGCACGGTCTCGTCTCCGTTGGGATAGACGTTCGCGCATGAAACCGCTGTCACAACCAAGTCGCCAGCTGGCGGCCCGGATGTCCATTGGCAGATCGTGTGCTCGTTGAAGCCGACGCCGGACGCTTCTACGAACATCCGCTCGTCACCCTTCTCGTCACACCATTGCGTGTACAGCCAATAGTCTGGTGAAACCGCCTGCATTGCCGCAGCGCCGATGACGACAGCGACAGCGAGTACCGGCGCCATCATCGCAGAGCCCGGTTGATGCTCTCCGCCGCGTCCCGGCCTTGCGCGACGGCCGAGACAGTCAGGTCGTCGCCGCCAAAGATGCAGTCGCCGCCGGCCCAGACGTTTGGCAACGAGGTGCGGCCTTCGGCGTCGACCTTGATGCGGCCGGCTTCCAGGGCAAGCAAGGCTCCGCTGCCGTTGAGCGCAGCCGGGACAAAGCTCTGGCCGATCGCCTTGAACACCTGATCGGCGGTCAGCGTCAGCCGCTCGCCGGTGCCGACGAGCCGGTCGCCGTCCATCGCGGTGTATTCGAGCTCGATCGCCGACACTTTGCCGGCGTCGGCAATGACCCGCTTCGGCTGCAACCAGTGCCGGATGGTGACGCCGTTGGCGGCAGCCAGATCCTGCTCGAATTCGGAGGCATTCATGTGCTCCGGGCCGCGCCGATAGCAGATCGTCACCTCTTCGGCTCCGAGCAGCTTCGATTGCACCGCCGCGTCGATCGCCGTCATGCCGCCGCCGATGACGACAACACGCCGGCCGACCGGCAGGCTGGCCAGATCACTGGCCTGACGAAGCTCGGCAATGAACTCGACGGCATTGGTGACGCCTTGCGCCTCCTCGCCATCCGCTCGCAAGGCATTGACGCCGGCAAGCCCCATGCCGAGGAACACCGCATCGTAATTCCTGGTCAGGTCCGACAGCTGGTAGTCACGGCCGAGCGCCTTGCCGTTCTGGATGTCGATGCCGCCGATGGAGGTGACATAGTCGACTTCGGCCTGGGCGAAATTGTCGACGCTCTTATAGGCGGCGATACCGTACTCATTGAGGCCGCCGGGCTTCGGCCGGGCTTCCAGGATGGTCACGTCGTGGCCGTGGCGGGCAAGCCGATGCGCGGCCGCAAGCCCGGCCGGTCCGGCGCCGACCACGGCGACCGTCTTGCCGGTCGGTTCGGAGCGCTTATAGAACTGCTTGTTTTCGGCCATGGCGACATCGGTGGCGTAGCGCTGAAGGCGACCAATCTGCACCGGCTTGCCTTCTGCCACCTCGCGCACGCAGACCTCTTCGCACAACGTCTCGGTCGGGCAGACGCGGGCGCACATGCCGCCCAAAATGTTCTGGTCGAAAATAGTCTTGGCTGAACCGATCGGATTGCCGGTCGAAATCTGGCGGATGAACAGCGGGATGTCGATCGAGGTCGGGCATGCATTCATGCACGGCGCGTCATAGCAGAAATAGCAGCGGTCGGACTCGACCAGCGCCTCGTGATGATCGAGCGGCGGGTGCAGGTCGGCGAAATTATCGGCATATTGCTCCGGCGAGAGCCGCCCGCCGGCAATGCCTTGCTTGAACTGGCCTTCTGGCATCGTCAGTTCCCCATGTTCTTGTTTTGGGGAAGGCTAGCACGTTTTATTTTTTTATCAATTGGTCAATTTTCGCCGCAACTCGCTGAAAACCTTCACAAACATGATTATAATAGTCATGTTTTCCGAAACGGCCATGCGCGTCACGAAGCAGGTACGGATCGGCTCTCTCGATGGCACAGCGCGACAAGTTCGGAAGTGAGCGACATCCGGCGCATGGATTAACAACCCCTCGTTGACTGCAAGCAAGGTCGAAAACCGCAGGGCGCGCAACCCGGCAACATTTCCAGTTTGCCGCTGTCTTTTTTGGTTGGCTGTCGGATTTTCGTCGTGAAGATCGTCCTAGAATGGATCGCGCATGATCGATGTACAAACCGCAAGGAGTACGACAATGCCACAGTCCCCGATGCCCTTCTTCTGGTACGAGTTGATGACCACCGATCTCGACGCCGCCGAGGCGTTTTACACCTCCGTGGTGGGCTGGAGGGGGCAGCCTTTCGAAGGGGCCTCTGGCATGCCGCGCTATATCGTGATGAATGTCGGCGAGCGCGGCGTCGGCGGGCTGATGACGCTGCCCGAGGACGCGCGCAAGATGGGCATGCCGCCGGCCTGGATCGGTTATATCCTCACCAGGGACATCGATGCCGCAACGGCGTCCCTCAAGAAGGCTGGTGGCGCGGTTCACCGCGAGCCCGACGAAATTCCTGGCGTCGGCCGCTTCGCCGTCGTTGCCGATCCGCAAGGTGCGATGTTCAACTTCTTGCAGCCCAGCGGCCCCGACCAGCCGCCGCTGCCGTTGACGACACCCGGCAACATCGGCTGGCATGAGCTCTACACGTCAGACTGGAAGGCGGCGTTCGATTTCTATTCCAGCCAGTTCGGCTGGGAGAAGGGCGACGCCATGGACATGGGTCCGATGGGCGTCTACCAGCTTTTCGCCTTCGGCGCCGAGCCCGTTGGCGGCATAATGAACAAGCCCGAGCAGATCCCGGTGCCGGTCTGGCAGTTCTATTTCAACGTGCCCGGCATCGACGCGGCAGCCAAGCGCGTCACCGACAATGGCGGCAAGATCCTGATGGGTCCGATGGAGGTCCCCGGCGGCAGCTGGATCGTGCAGTGCACGGACCCGCAAGGCGCCCATTTCGCGCTAATGGCACCGGTGCGGTAGCAACGTCGCGTCGCGATTGGCGAAACCGGCAGCAAAAACCGATCTCCCCCCTCGTGGGGGAGATGTCCGGCAGGACAGAGAGGGGCGCTGTCCCTCCAACCTTACGCTCTTTGAGAACTATTCCGGCGTCAGCACGGAAACTTTGAGATCGGGCTTCTTGGCGCCGCTGAGCTGGATGGTCGCCGGGCCGGCGGCTAGCTTGAAGCGCACGCTCTTGCGGATCCCCGGACAGGTTTTTATACCACTGAAAGCCGCCGACTTCACGGCTTTGCCGTCCTGAACGACATCGATCCAGGCCTCATCAGACAGGCTGATCTGGAGCTCTCCCTCCGGGGGCACGGCTACGCTCGCCGTCGCGCCGAATGTACCGGCTGCCGGCGCGCGTTCCGGCGGAACGGTGAAGCTGATCGTGCCGACCGGCGCCAACGCCACATCTGCAGCCTCGCCGACCGAAAGGTCAGCGCCGGACTGCGCGGCGGGCGCCGCCGCAAACAGGGCCTCCTCGCGCGTCACCGGCCATTTGAAAGCAGCACAGCCGGCGTCGTCGGCCATGGCGACGCTGGTGCCTGCAAGGATGGCGAATAGGCTGACGACGACTTTTCTCATGGCAAACGGAACCCACATGGCTTGGAGTGTCTGGATCTCAGTACAACTATAGCGGTTTAAATACAACCCTGGAGAGAAAAATATTGAAAGGACGAGGAACATTTCCATCACTGATTGTTTATGGCGGGCCATGCGAAGTGAATGGTTCCCTGCCGGGCGATAATCTATGGCCGGTTCGGGGGTAAAATGGAGTCTTAGATGAAGCTTTTCGACGGCCCTGCCAGATATCAGCCGCAGGCTCTGGCCGCATTGCGCATAATGACGGCACTGCAATTCATCGAACATGGTACGCAAAAGCTGTTCAATTTTCCCGCCGGCGACCATGCCGGCGCCCTGAGCGGGCTATCGCTGACTGCGGCCGTCCTGGAATTCGCCGGCGGCATCCTCCTGGTATTGGGGCTTTTCACCAGGCCGGTGGCATTCCTTCTCAGCGGCGAGATGGCGATCGCCTATTTCATGGCGCACATGCCGCGCGACTTCTTCCCGGTCAACAATGGCGGCGATGCGGCAATATCGTTCTGCTTCATCTTCCTCTATCTGGTGTTCGCCGGCGCCGGCGCCCTGGCGCTGGACAACCGCCGCGCCTCATAATTAGTGCGTCAGCCTCGGCCTGCGCGCAATCAGGCCGGCGAAGGCGATGAAGCCGAAGAACTCTCCGGTTTCGACCCGCCGCCGCGCCTCGTGCTTCAGCCCGTCGGCAAGCGCCTTATCCAGCCGTTTCCGGCCGGCAAGTATATCGCTGCCACGATCAACCAGAGTCAGCATGTAATCAGGCGCGGCGATCGGCGTGTAGCCGTAGCTTTCGAACTTTTCGACGACAAAGCCTGCTGATTTCACCAGCAGGGGCAACCGGCGTGCCAGCCACCGGTCGTTCACCAGCGCCGCAACCGCGGCGTCTACGCAATCCTGCAGCGGATCATGATCGCCGATGGCAACGGTTGTCGTCGCATAGTCGCCATCGAAGATTGCCAGGCAGCCGCCTGGCCGAAGCACGCGCAGCGATTCCTCTAACGCCTTTTCAGGACCGGGCACATGCGTCAGACAGGTGTGAAAGATGACCACGTCGAATGAGGCGTCTTCGTGCTGCAGAGACCGCGCGTCTCCTTCGACGAAGGTGAGGTTAGGGATGGTCGCAGCGAGCTCGCGTGCCTTCGCCAGAAATATCGGCGAAGGATCGAGCCCGACGACTTCACGAACGTTTGACAGCAGTGCGAGCTCGCGACAGATCGCTCCAGTGCCGCAGCCGCCCTCCAGGACGCGTGCGTTTTCAGGAAAATCGATCGACGAGAAGAAGGCCTGGCGGATCGCCTTCTGGCGCGGGTCGGCAGCTCGCAGCTCCAAGGCATTGATCAGCATTGCAACAACTGATGGATCAGCGGTCGTGATCTGCGAATAGACGTCGGGCATCGCGGCTCCTCCAGAGCCATCATCCAGCCGCCCGCCACGCGTCGATAATAAAACGAAAGATCACTGGACGAAAGAATTTCCGGTGTCGCGAGACTTCTTCCTCCCTTTCGCCATGCCACCGGCACGGCGAATTCGCTGCGCGAACCGGTTCCTCACCCACGCATCCGCTCGAAATTCGCGTCGAACAGCGGGGTCGGCTGCATGCGCGCGGCGTGGCGTTTGCCCAATAGCTCGATTTCAAAACCTTCGACGTCGTCGGCGATCTCTTTCGGCACATAGCCGATGGCGACGGACTTTTTTGAGTGATGCGCGTAGCCGCCTGATGTGACCCAGCCGCGCACGGCACCGCCATACCAGATTGGCTCGTCGCCGATGACGTCGGCATCGACGGTATCGACGACAAAGGCCCGCAGCCGCAGTCTGCCGCCTTGCTTGCGCTCGGCCAGCGCCGCCTGCTTGCCGATGAAATCGGCCTGCTTGCCGTAGGCGACGAAGCGGTCGAGCCCGGCTTCCAACGGCCCATAGATCGGCCGGTATTCGCGCGCCCACGAGCCGTAATTCTTCTCCAACCGCAATGCGTTGAGGGCGCGCGAGCCAAACAGGCCGATGCCGAATTCCTCGCCCGCCGCCACCAGCGCCTGATAGGCGGCGCGTTGATATTCCGGCGCCACCCACATTTCATAGCCGAGATCGCCGGTATAGCTGACACGTCCGACCAGGCATGGCGCCATGCCGATATCCATCTTGCTGATGGCCATGAATGGAAACGCGGCATTGGATACGTCCGCCTGCGTAACCTTTTCAAGAAGGTTCCGCGCGCTCGGCCCGGCGATCGACAAGCCGGTCAGTTTTGCGCCGAGCGCCTCGATGCTGACAGAGCCGTCCTTCGGCAGATGCCCCTCGAACCAGCGCATATGGTACTGCTCGGCAACGCCGGAGCCGGCCAGGAACCAATCGTCATCTTCAGAATTTAGACCGCCGAGATTGGCCAGCGTGAAATCGCCGATCAGCCTGCCGTCCTCTTTCAGCATCGGCGCCAGCGTCATGCGGCCGGGCCTTGGCAGCTTGCAGACCAGCAGATGGTCGAGCCAGGCTGCAGCGCCCGCGCCGGTTACCCTGTATTTGGCGAATGACGAGATTTCCGACAGGCCAATGCCTTGCCGAACCGTCTCCACTTCTTTGGCGACATGCTCAAAATCGTTCGAGCGGCGCCAGGAGAATTCGTCCTTGACGCCTTCGGGCGCGTACCAGAGCGGCACCTCCAGCCCATAGGCGACCCCCCATTGCGCGCCCTTGACCGACAACAGATCGTAGACCGGTGTCGTCTTGAGCGGCCGTCCGGCCGGTAGTTCCTCGTTCGGGAAGCGGATCGAAAACCGCCGCGAATAGTTTTCGCGCACCTTGGCGTTGGTGTAGGCCATCGTCGCCCAGTCACCGTAACGCGACACATCCATCGCCCAGATATCGGCGCCGGGATCGCCTTCGATCATCCAGTTCGACAGCGCCAGCCCGACGCCGCCGCCCTGCGAGAACCCCGCCATGACACCACAGGCCACCCAGAACCCCGGCAGGCCGCGCACCGGCCCGACCAGCGGATTGCCGTCCGGTGCGAAGGTGAAGGGTCCGTTGATGATCTGCTTGATGCCGGTGTTCTGGAAGGCCGGGAAATGCCGGAAGCCGACCTCCAGCGATGGCGCGATGCGGTCGATGTCGGGTTCGAGCAGCTCGTGGCCGAAATTCCACGGCGTCTGGAACTCGGACCATGGCTTGTTGGCCTTTTCGTAAGTGCCCATCAGCATGCCGCCGCGCTCCTGGCGCAGATACAGTTCGCCATCGAAGTCGACTGCATGGATGATCTCCGTGCCGGTCTTCTGGTTCCAGGCGGCCACCTCCGGCATGTCCTCGGTGATCAGGTACATGTGCTCCATCGCCAGCACCGGCAGCTCCAGCCCGACCATGCGGCCGACCTCGCGTGCCCACAGGCCGCCGGCGTTGACCACATGCTCGGCCACCACCTCGCCCTTGTTGGTAATGACACGCCACAACCCGTCGGCGCGTCGCACGATGTCCTCGACCTTGGTGAAGCGCTCGACCTCGGCACCAAGCTTCCTCGCGGCCTTGGCGTAGGCGTGGGTAACGCCGGACGGGTCGAGATGACCGTCCTCCTTGTTGCGCACAGCGCCGACGAACTGCTTGGGATCGAGCAGCGGCATCAGCCCGGCCGCCTCATCAGGCGATATCTCCTCGAGATCGATGCCGAGATAGCGGCCCTTGGCGACGACGCCGCGCAGCCAGTCGAGCCGCGCCTCGGTCGCCGCCAGCAAGACGCCGCCAGTCAGATGCACGCCAGTCGCCTGGCCGGACAGCTCCTCGATCTCCTTGTAGAGCGAGATCGTGTATTTCTGCAGCTTGGCGACGTTGGGGTCGCCATTGATGGTGTGCATGCCGCCGGCCGCGTGCCAGGTCGAACCGGAGGTCAATTCATCGCGCTCCAGAAGCACGATGTCGGTCCAGCCGTGACGGGCCAGATGGAACAGCACGGAGCACCCGACGACGCCACCGCCGATAACCACGACCTTTGCATGCGATTTCATGGGATTTTCTCGTTATTTCAAAGAATTGGATGGGTTAGTGGATTCGAGAGGGGAGAGGTCAATTCAGAGTTCCTAAGCTCGGCGCTGCCCCTCATCCGCCTGCCGGCACCTTCTCCCCGTGAAGAACGGGGAGAAGGGTCTAGCTCCAACGCCGACGCCCCCCTCTCCCCGTTCTTCACGGGGAGAGGGTAAGGGTGAGGGGCAGCGCCGACGTTCAACCATCACGGCTCGCTTTGCCCGATCGCTTCCTTGCGCTTGGCCACGTACGCCTCAAGCGCCTCGCGCCTGGAGAGTTCCATCAGCGGCTCGACATAGTCCTCCAGCGCCTTCTTCCACAGCCTCGTCGCACGCGCCGTGGCGTCGAGCCCACCGGCCTCCTGCCAGGCCTCGTAGTTCTGCCAGTTGGACAGCATCGGCTGGTAGAAGGCCGTGGCGTAGCGCTCCAGCGTGTGCGGCTCGCCGAAGAAGTGGCCGCCGGTCGGCACCGCACCCAGAGCCTCGACGGCAAGCTCGGCCTCGTTGACTTCGATCGGGCGCAAAAACTCCATCATGTGCTGGATCATCTCGACGTCGATGATTAACTTTTCGAACGACGCAGTGAGCCCGCCCTCCTGCCAGCCGGCGGCATGGTAGATGAGGTTGCCATGGCCGAGCACCGCGCCCCACAGCGCCATCAGCGTCTCATAAGCGCCTTGCGCGTCGGCGGCATTGGAAGCCGAGCCCGGCGTCGTCCGGTAAGGCAGCCTGTAACGCCGCGCCAACTGTCCGGACGCGATATTCGCCTTGGTGTTTTCAGGCGTTCCGAACGCGGGCGCTCCCGATTTCATATCGACATTGGAGGTGAAGGCGCCATACATCACCGGCGCGCCGGGGCGGACGAGCTGCGTCAGCACCACGCCGAACAGCGCCTCGGCATTCTGCTGGGCGAGCGCGCCGGCAAGCGTCACCGGGCTCATCGCCCCCATCAGCGTGAATGGCGTTACCGCCACCGACTGGCCGAACTCGGCCATCGTCATCAGCCCCTCGGCCATCATCTCATCGAAACGGCGCGGCGAGTTGACCGAAATGATCGTGGTGACGCCGGGATCGTCGCGCATCTCGTCAAGCGTCAGTCCGCGCGCGATTGCCATCATTTCGATGCCGTCGAGCGCCCTGCCGCGGCCAATGGCCGAGACGTGAAAGCTTTTGTCGGTCAGTGTCAGATTGGCGAAATAGGTGTCGAGATGACGGGAATTCGCCGGCAGTTCCATCGGCGCGCAGACCTGGTTACCTAGCATGTGGATGCAGTTGAAATGCTGCGCCAGCCGGACGAGATCGGAATAATCGCGCAAATTGCCGGCACGGCGGCCGCGCTCCATGTCGTGCACATTCGGCGGCCCGGCGACGAGCGTGAAGTTGATGGTATTGCCGCCGAGGTGGACGGCATGGGCGGGATTGCGCGGCGTCAGCGTATAGCTGGACTGCGTCGTCTTCAGCGCTTCCTCGATCATGCCGCGATCGATGCGGACGTTCATCGAGGCATGATCGACCTTGGCCCCGGCCTTCTCGAACAGCGACAGCGCACGCGGGCTCATCACCTCGATGCCGAAATTCTCCAAGATATGCATCGACGCCTGGTGGATCGCCTCGATCTGGTCGGCCGAGAGCATCGCCATCGGTGGATACGGATTTGTCACCCGCCTGAGCAGCAGTTGCGGGATGGCGGTCGGTCCCCTGTTGCTGGTTCGCTCGGCGCCGCGCTTGCGTCTTGGTTCGCTCATGCGGCGCATCAAAGCGCCGGCACGAGGATCGAGCTGTCAAGAATCCGCCACCTGCGGGCGTGATTTTAGCCAAGGCGCCATTGCGGGAATTGCACATCGGTAAAAGCGACAACAAGCGTCGGAATGTTTATACTTGCTCAGTGCCACCCAAAGCGGTCGATGAGCCGTTAAGGAACGCAGCAAGATTCCTTTTATGTTTTCGGCCTAATGCTCTTCCATGCGTAGGTCGAGTTTTAGTAAAATTGTAGCGATCGCCGGGCCGCTGGCGCTTTCGGCCTGCGCGACGCCGCCGAACCACATCAACGATGTCTGCGCCGTGTTCGACCAGAATGACGGCTGGTTCGACAACTGGCAGGCGGCGGCACAACGCACCGAGCAGAAATACGGTGTGCCGGTCCCCGTGCTGATGGCGACGGTGCGCAAGGAATCCGGCTTCAAGAGCAATGCCAGGCCGCCGCGCACCAAGCTGCTGGGCTTCATTCCCTGGAAACATATCTCCAGTGCCACCGGCTTCTCGCAGGCGCTCGACGGCACCTGGGAGCAATACCAGAACGAGACCGGCAGCTGGGCGGCGCGGCGCACCAGGTTTGCCGATGCGGTCGATTTCGTCGGCTGGTATCATTCGAAAACCGCCGACACCCTCGGCGTCGCCCGCAACGACACATACAATCTGTATCTCGCCTACTATCTCGGCTGGAACGCCTACAAGCGCGGCAATCGCGGCGACGCCGATGTGCAGCGCTATGCGCATGCCACCGAGCAGATGGCGCAGGACTACGCCGCTCAGCTACGCCAGTGCCCGCCGTAGTCTAGCATATTAACGGCTCTCAGCCGCCCTTGGGTTTGCGCGGCTTGCGCGTGGCGTCCTCGGCCTGGCGACCGTCGCCGACTGTCGGCGGCGTGATTGGTGCCACCGCGCTATCGGCAGAGCTTGAGGTGCCGCCGGTCTCTGAAACCTCGTCGCGAACCTCGTGACGGCGGGCCTTGGCGACCGCTTCGTCATTCTCCGCTGCCTGGCCCTCGGCATCGGCTTCAACGCTGCCGGTCTTGCCATGCGGGCGCTTGGGCGGATCACCGGCAAAGCCCGGGCCAACACCGTGGTTTGCATCCTCGGGCACACCCTCGTTCGCGGCGTGCTCCTTGTCGAATTTGATCACCGGCTCCATTTTGGCCAGCACGTCGTCGGACAGCCAGCACAGGCTCATATGGCCGTCGCCGAGATTTTTGACTGGCGGCACCTTGGTTTCGCAAAGATTGTCCGGCACCAGTTTCTTGTAGCCGCAGCGCGTCTGGAACGGACAGCCGGGCGGCGGGTTCATCGCCGAAGGGATGTCGCCCTCCAGCACGATGTGCTTCTTGACCACGCTGGTGTCGGCGATCGGGATCGCTGACAGCAATGCCTCGGTATAGGGGTGATAGGGCGGCGCGAATATCTGGTCGGTCGTGCCTTGCTCGACGATATAGCCGAGATACATCACGACGACGCGGTCGGCGATGTAGCGCACCACCGACAAATCGTGGCTGATGAACAGCATCGTCGTCTTGTTCTTGCGCTGGATGTCCATCAACAGCTCGGTCACCGCGGCCTGGACCGACACATCCAGCGCCGAGACCGGCTCGTCCGCCACCACCACCTTGGCGTCGCCGGCAAAGGCACGCGCAACGCCGATGCGCTGTTTCTGGCCGCCTGAAAGCTGGCGCGGCTTCCGCGTCTCGAACGCCCTTGGCAGCTTCACCAGATCGAGCAGTTCCAGCATCCGCTTGCGTCGGTCGGCCACCGTGTCGCCGACATTGAATTTTTCCAGCGTCCGGATGATCTGCGAACCGACCGAATGGCTGGGATTGAGCGTGTCGAACGGATTTTGGAACACCATCTGGATCGACGACACCGTGTCGACGCTGCGCTTCTCGATCCCGGTCGACTGGATCTCCTTGTTGCCGAGCTTGACGCGGCCGGAGCTTGCCGTTTCGAGGCCGAGCAGCACCTTGGCCAGGGTCGATTTTCCGCAGCCGGATTCGCCGACGATGGCGACGGTCTCGGATTCGCGCGCCATGAACGAGATCGTCTCATTGGCCTTGACGACGCGGCCCTCGCTCGAGCCGAACACTTCGCTGCCGCCGACCTTGTAGTACTTCCGCAGGTCTTCGATCTGGAGCACCGGCGCACCGGGCACCACCCGCTCGTTGACCTTCTTGGCGCCGGGCGGCAGCGCCTCCCAGTCGATCTCGTTGAAGCGCACGCAGCGCGAGAAATGCCCGTCATGGCCTTCGACCGCGATCATCGGAATTTCGGCGGCGTTGCAGACGCCCTCGACGAAATGGTGGCAGCGCGGGCCAAAATTGCAGCCCTTCGGCCGCTCGTGCGGCAGCGGCAATTGCCCCGGGATGGATATCAGCGGCCGCGAATTCTTGTCGGCGCCCGGCAGCGGGATCGAACGGAACAGGCCTTGCGTGTAGGGATGGCGCATCCGGTCGAAGACGTCCTTGATCTTGCCCGTCTCCACCGCTTCGCCCGAATACATCACAGTGATGCGGTCGCAGGTCTCCAGGATCAGGCCGAGATTGTGCGACACGAAGATCATCGAGGTGCCGAACTTCTCGCCCAGCCCCTTGACCAGGTCGACGATGCCGGCCTCAACCGTCACGTCGAGCGCCGTCGTCGGCTCGTCGAGCAGAAGCAGCGCCGGCTTCGACAGCAGCGCCATGGCAATGACGATGCGCTGCTGCTGGCCGCCGGAAAGCTGGTGCGGGTAGGAACGCATGATGCGCTCGGGATCCGGCAGCTTCACCGCGCGCACCATTTCCAAAGCGCGTTTATAAGCTTCGTCCTTCGACACCTTGTCGTGGATCAGCGGCACTTCCATTAGCTGCTGGCCGACCTTCATCGCCGGGTTCAGACTGGCCATTGGCTCCTGGTAGATCATGGCGATCTTGTTGCCGCGGATAGCGCGCAGCTCCTCGTCGGACAGTTCTCCCATGTCCTTGCCCTGGAACTTGATCTTTCCGCCGACGATCTTTCCGATGTTGGAGAGGTCACGCATGATGCCGAGCGACACGGTCGACTTGCCGCAGCCGGATTCGCCAACGATGCCCATCGCCTCGCCGGGCATGACCGTGCAGGAAAAATCCATGACGGCCGGGATCTCGCCCTTGCGGGTGAAGAAGGAGATCGACAGGTTCTCGATCTCGATGATCGGCCGATTGGTCGGCCCATTGGTCGGCTTGGCGGGATTTCGAACTGCCTCATTCATGGGTCGCTCCAATCCTTGTTCTTCAACCATGTCGGGCCGAACCCGGCATCGATCTTTCCCCGGAATCAATCTTTCATAGACTGTTCGCGCAACGAATCCGCCAGGAGGTTGAGGCCGAGCACGAACGACATCAATGCGATCGTCGGCGGCAGCGCCGGGTGGATGAAGGAGCGCAGCAGCCGGCTGGCATCCTTGATCGCCGTGCCCCAGTCCGGGCTTTCCGGCGCCAGGCCCAGCCCGAAATAGCCGAGCGTGCCGAGCAGGATCGTGGTGTACCCGATGCGCAGGCAGGCGTCGACGATCAGCGGCCCGCGCGCATTGGGCAATATCTCCCACAGCATGATGTACCAGGGCGACTCACCGCGCGTCTGCGCCGCCGCAACATAGTCGCGCGTTTTGATATCCATTACCAGGCCGCGCACGATGCGGAACACGCCCGGGCTGGAGGCGAACACCACCGCCACGAAGATATTGAGCTGGTTGGGATCGATGTGGATGATCTTGAACGGATCGGCATCGAAGACAAGGCCGGCATAGATCCAGCCGCCAACCACCAACGTCAGGCCAAGCAGGATATAGAGGCGGTCGGGCCGGTTCTTGTAGCGCGTCCAGAACAGCACGCTGAAGAAGATGATCGGAAACAGGAAGAACAGCCCGGCCATCGCGTAGGGGATCGGCGTGTCCATGATGCCCGGCGTCACCAGCAGGTAGAACAGCAGGATCACCGGGAAGGCCAGCACAAGGTTGGCGAGGAAGGACAGCACCGTATCGATCTTGCCGCCATAATAGCCGGCCGGCAGGCCGAGCGTGATGCCGACCATCAGCGCAAAACCGGTGGCCGCCGGCGCGATGATCAGCACGATCTGGCTGCCGTAGACCATGCGGGAGAACACGTCACGGGCGAGCTTGTCGCCGCCGAAGAGATAGGCGAGCCCCGATTGCGGATCGATTGCGCCAGGCAGCGCGTCCTTCATGATCGGCACCTGGGCGAGCGGATCGAAGGGCGCGACCGTCGACGCGAAGATCGCTGTAAACAGCCAGAACAGGCAGATGCCGACGCCGACGATGCCGACGCCGCTGTCGAAAAGCTGGCCGTAAAGACCTAGCTTCTTTTTGTAGCCGAAGGTCGTCCCCATCACCAGGGCGAGAGCGATCCAGACCGGCCAGAAGCGGGTAAGCACGCCGAGTACGACGTTGAAGGCGCTGAGATATTCGACCTGCATCCGCCGGTCTCCTATTGAACTCTGATGCGCGGATTGAGGAACGCGTAGCCGACATCGGAGATGAGCTGTGTGATCAGGACGATAAACACCGAGACCAGCGAGCAGCCGAGCAGAAGATCGATGTCGTTGTTGCCGGCGGCCTCGACCAGCGTGTAGCCGAACCCCTGGTAGCGGAACATCACCTCGACGATGACGACGCCGGTGAGCAGCCAGGGAAACTGCAGCATGATTACCGTGAAGGGTGCGATCAGCGCGTTGCGCAGAGCGTGCTTTATCACCACGCTGCCGAAGGAGAGGCCCTTCAGCCGGGCGGTGCGGATATACTGCTGCGTCATCACCTCCACCATCGAGGCGCGGGTCATGCGGGCGATGTAGCCGATGCCGTAGATCGCCAGCGTCATCACCGGCAAGGTGAAATTGTAGAAGGTGATGCCCTGGCTGGCCGAGGCCGCCGAACCATTCAGCACGCCGAGCCAGGAGGCGAAGATGACGGTAAAGATGACGCCCGAAACATATTCGGGCGTCGCCGTCGAGGCGATCGAAGCCACCGACAATGTACGGTCGGTGCGTGAGCCCTCGCGCATGCCGGCGAGAATACCGATCAAAAGCGAGATCGGCACCATCACGGCCAGCACGCAGAGCATCAGGATGCCGGTGGCGCTGAGCGCCGGAAAGAGTTTCGAAGCGACCGTCGTCTTGAACTTGGTCGAGCAACCGAAATCGCCTTGCAGGATGCCGGAGAATGTCGGCACGGCCGGATCGTTGCAGAAGGAGAAACGCTGTGCGGGCTTGCCGGTCGCCGGGTCGGTCACCGGCTGCTTGGGCATGATGCCCAGCCATTGGCCGTAGCGGACAAAGAAATTCTGCCGATAGCCATGGTTGACCAGCCAAGCCTCAAGCTGCTCGGCGGATGTGTGCATTTCGGTCTGGCTGATCGCGAGCTTCTTCAGGTTGGGCCCGAGATTGACCAGGAAGAAGACGATCATCGTCAGGCACAGCATCGTCAATGCCATGGTGCCGAGACGCCTGATAACGAAAGAAAGCATGGCGGTCCCCTGCCGGTCGGGTTGGGGGTGGAACCGGTTTGCAAGCCGTGCCCTGCCGCAGCGGCAGAACAAGCCTTCAGACCAGTCCCAGATGCAATACCCTTTTTATTGCAGACCCCGGCCGAAGAGTCCGCAACTTTTTGCTGCGCCGACCTCCGGTCCAAGGACCATGCAAAGAGCGAGGGAAAGGGGCGAGACGCCCCTTTCCGGATCGTCCGGTTAGGCCTGTTCGAGCCAGACCTTGCCGTAGTCGCGCTCGAAGGTCGGGTGCATCTTGTAGTTCTGCACCGCCTTGACCGAATGGCTGTAGAGCTTGCGCCAATAAGGCTGGATGATAATGCCGGAATCCTGCAGGATCTGCTCGATATCCTTCATCATTTCCTTGCGCTTGGCTGCGTCGGCAACTGCCAGCGCAGCGTTGAGCTTGGCATCCCACTCCGGATTCGACCAGGCCGTCTCGTTCCAGGCTTCACCTGTACGATAGCCGATCGCCAGAACCTGGACACCGAGCGGCCGCATGTTCCAGTTGGTCATCGACAGCGGATACTTCGTCCAGTCGTTCCAGAACGTCGAACCCGGCAGCACCGTACGCTTCACCTTGATGCCGGCGTCGCGCATCTGCGCGGCGATCGCATCGCCTGTGTTCTTGTGCCAGTCCTCGTCGACCGTGATCAGTTCGTGCTCGAAATCGGCCTGGCCGGCTTCCGCCATCAGCGCCTTCGCCTTGGCCGGGTCGCGAGCAATCTTCGGCAATTCGTAGTATTCCGGATGGATCGGGGCGACATGGTGGTTTTCGGCAACCGTGCCGGCGTTACCGTAGCCGAGCTGGAGGACGACATTGTTGTCGACCGCGAGCTGCAGCGCATTGCGAACCTTCTGGTCGCCGTAAGGCTTGTTGGTCACATTGGTGCGGCAGACGATCGTCGAGGCGGTGACGATCTCCGACTTCACCAGGTCCATGCCGTCGAGGATCGACACATAGTCGGCCGAGGTCTCGAAGTTGGTGTGCACCTCGCCTGCTTCGAAGGCGCTGACCATGGCCGCCGGATCGGTGCCGTAGTCGATGAACTCGATGCCGTCGAGGAAGACGTCACCATCCCACCATTTATTATCTTCGCGGCGCTTGTAGACCACTTTCTGGCCGACATCGTAGGAGACGAGCTCGAACGGCCCGGTGCCGATCGGGCAGGACTTGAAGTCGCCGCCTTTTTCATCGAACGTCTTGTGGACGATGAGGCCGGGATAGTCGCACACGTTGGGAATGAGGGCGATATCCGGCTTGCTGAGCGTCAGCTTGATCGTGTGGTCATCGACCTTGGTCACCGCGCTCTCATCCAGCTTGTCGTCCTTGACCAGCGAACCGAGGCGACCGGGCATGGAATTGCCTTCGGCCTTCTTGTCGGCCCAACGCTTGAGGTTGAAGATCACATCGTCTGCGGTGAACGGATCGCCATTGTTCCAGGTGACGCCCTTGCGCACATGCAGCGTGTATTCGGTAGCGTCGTCATTCACGTCCCAGCTCTCCAGCAGATAGGGGCGGAACGTGTATTCGGTGGTATATTTGACCAGCGGCTCGAGCGCCTGGCGCTCGGCATTGGCGATTTCCGACCAGTCGGACTTGCGCGGATCCTTCGGATCCTTGATCCATTGCGCGACCTTCAATACGCCGCCTTTCTTGCCCTGGACCTCTTCCGCCCTGGCCGGCGTCGGGTCTGCAAGGCCAAGCATGCCATAGGCCATCGCCGTCGAGGCGCCGAAGACGCTGGCGAGAGCCAGAAATTCGCGACGATCCATCTTGCCTGCCTTGGCGTCTTCGGCCATGGCCAGGATGTGATCGGGAACGCGGTCGCCGTTACTCTTGTAGATCGTCATGACTAACTCCCATTGTTGGCTTTCTGCCTTTTAACATTCCGCATCCGCGCCATGATGTCAAAGACGGCACGGATTGGGAACATGCCAAGGAATGTGCAACTTTGAAAGCAGGGCGGTTCGCGCGATAACGACAGTCTTGACGCAAATTTGCTACTGCGCCAGGGATTTCGTCCGAAATCTCAACGGGCGATTAAACTGGGACATTCGCCGCTGCGCCGCTCGTTCTTCGGAGACCAACTGTCCTGCGCGAACGGCCTGTTTCAATATTCTCGTTCGTAGAAAACACCGCCTTTGGCTTCGCCGGCGTCGGTTGCCTCACCACGCAGCTTGACGCCGCGCCCAACGTCGAGATCGACGGTTGCCTTGCCCGAGCCCGGCCTATCGCCCTTCTGGATCGTCACGTAGGTGCGGTCGTTGAGATACTTGCCCGCCGAGACGGCGGTGCCGCCCTGTTCGTCGGTGATTACGTCGAGATCGTCGACGCCGATCGCGCTGCGCAGGTTCTGCAGCAGGGAGGTCGAGCCGCCGACGCCGGCCAGTTGTCCGGCAGCCTCGGCAAGCTGCGCGATCTGCAGCGGCGACAGGTTCGACATCGAACGGCCGAAGATCAGCTGCGCCAGCACCTCGTCCTCCGGCAGCGCCGGTACCGAGGAGAAGGTGAATTTCGGGTTGGTCGCCTCGCCTGACACCACGATGGTCACGGTGGCGCTGGTCGTCTTCGATTGCGCCGTGAGGTTGAGGTAGGGCACCAGAGAGCCGGAAAAGCCGACCGTGCCTTCCGTGAAGGTAAGCCGCTTGGCAAGGATCGTCAGCCGCCCGCGCCTCAAGGTGAAGGTGCCGACCGCCTGGGGTGACGATGCCGGGCCGGTCAGCCGCAACGAGCCGCCGAGCTCGGCATCGACACCCCTGCCCTGGATGAAGATCTGGCTCGGCGCATTGACCGTGACGTCGAGGTTGAGGCCGCTGCCGCCGCCACCGCTGCTTGCCGTGGCCGGGCGCAATGCCTTGTCCTGCGCACGCACGGCGGCGGGCGCATCCTTGTGCTTGACGTTGAGCTCAGCCAGCGAACCGGGCAGCTTTTCGGGTACGGTGATGACGGTCTTGGCCAGGTTGACGGTACCGGAAATCACCGGCGCGGAGGTGAGCGGTCCCTTGACGGTCAGGTCGCCGCCAAGATTGGCGGTGACCACCTTGCCGTCGGTATAGCGGCCGTCGACGAGCTTGATCGACAGATCGGCCGGAAAGCCCTTAGCCGGATCGATGCCGACGGTGCCACTGGCCGAAAGGCTGCCGCGCGTCGATAGCGTGCCGATCAGGCGATTGATCCTTGCTACGCCGCCACCGATGGCGACATCGGCGGTGATGTCGTTGATCGCAAGCCCCGAGCGCGCGTCGAGCAGGCGGGCGCCTGACGTGCGGACAGTGCCTGAGATCACCGGCGACGTCGCCGGGCCGCGCACCTGCACATCGACGTCGGCCGTGCCGCTCAGGGACAGGCCTTGCGCGGCAAGTGTCCTGGTGAGGAAGGCGAACGGCACCTTGCCGGAAAAGTTGAGATCAAGGGTGGGCGCGCCTGATGTCGTCATCGTGCCGCCGCCCTTGAGGCCGAGGCCGGCGGCATCGCTCATGTTGGCGTCGAACGTCAGTCTGTTGCCCGAATACGTACCTGAGGATGAAACGCCCATGCCGCCGAAACCTGCACCACGGGTCTGCGACGTCTGAACGCCTGCGGCGTCGATCTTGAAGGCAACGGCCGGATTGGCCGGCGCACCCGTCACCTTCACCGTGCCCGAGATGGAACCGGCGGCATCGAGGCCCGGCGAAAAACTGTTGGCTATCGAGATCGGTACGCGCGCCAGCGTCGCGTTGAGGTCAAGCGCCTGCCCAGCCTTGCCCGTGACCGTCGCCGTGCCGCCGCCGAGGTTGAGCACCAGCCTGTCGAGGCTGGTCACTCCATTGGTGATGTTGATGGTCGAGGCTTGGGCGATGGCCGCCTTGATGCCGCGGATGGTCGCCTCGCCGGAGGCCAGTTCGACCGTCGTCGTGCCCTTGATCGCCTTGACCCGGCCGGCGGCCTTCAGCGGAATATCCTTGACGGAGGCGCCACCCGAAAAGCCGGTCCATTCGCCGTCGCGCTTGAGATCGACGTTGACGCCCCGAATAGCCGTGCCGCCGGAAGTTACGCTATCGGCACGGATTTTGCCCGAGATCACCGGTGCCGCCAGATAGTTGGCGATCAGCGCATCGATGCTCACCGCCCTGGCCGAGACATCGCCGCGCGAGATCGAGGCCGTCGTCGCCTTGACGGCGACCTGCGGCACGATGCCCGCCTTGGAGAAGGCGATCGTGCCGCGCACATCGCCATCGGCCTTTTCCAGTGCCAGGGCCGCAAGCGGACCGATATCGGGCAGGTCGAGCGCCACGGTGCCACCCGGCACGAAGGCATCGTCGAGCGCCAGGTCGCCGGAGATACGGTTCTTGCCGAGCGACAGCAAAAGTCCGTTGATGGCGCGTTTGCCGTCCGATGTCGCCAGCACGGCGCTGCCCTGCAGCGGTTGGCCGCCGACATTTCCGGTGAGTTGCACATTCGCAGCCGGGTTGACGGCATCAGCCTTGCCGGTGGCCGTGAGCTTCAGGCCAGTGATCTCGCGCGCGGCCACCGAAAGCCTGTCGCTGTTGACAGTCAGCGACAGATCCGGCGCGGCAGTGGGGCCTTGCGCGTTCAGCGCGAAAGAAATGGCGCCTTGAGCGTCCTTGGATAGCAGCGAGACGTCGCCCAGCGCGCCTTTGACGTCGGCGCTAAGCTTGTTGCCGGCAAGGCTGGCCCGCCCGTCTGCCGTCAGCGAACCGGACGACAGCCTGACGGTGTTGGCGGTGACATTGCCGTTGGCGTCCCGCTTCAGCGCGGCACTGAATTGCGTCCGCTCGGCGAGCACGCCACGTACCGCCCCCGGCAGTGCCGCCGAGGCGGCGTCCGCCTTGACATTGAGGTCGATGGCGCCGTCGGCCAGCGAGACCCGCCCGTTGAAGCCGCTGTTCAACGCGTCGCTGGTCACCGTGCCGCTATCGATGACGATGGCATCGGCCGCAAAGCTGCCGGCGAGTTTGGCGATGACCTTGCCGGCGATCAGCGGCGCGATGGTCGGATTGTCGATGCCGATTTTTTCGGCAGTCACGGTGCCGGAGATCGGCCCGCTCCGGGCTTTCACGTCAAAGCGATCGGAGTGCAGCGCAAGCGTGATGCCCTCGATCTTAGCTAGATTGGTGGCGGCCGATGGCAGCGTCGCGGAGATGTCGAGCTTCGGCTGGGTGCCCTGCCCGGCCGCCGTTAGCGATATCGCCAGTAGCTCGAGCTTGATCGGGCTCTCCTTGCTGCCAAGTGATAACGGCAGGCTCGGACCGGTCGAGGCCAGGTCGAGCGAAAAATCGCTGGCGCCATTCGGATTGATGGTGCCGGCTGCCTTGCCGGAGATTTTCTCGCCGGCAAGCGTCGCCTGCTCGATGGCCAGGCCGCTGGCCGACGAGAAATGGCCTGCCGCATCGAGATCCAGCGGCCCGAGCCCAGCCTGCCGGGTCTGGCTGGTTTCGGCGCCGCTGAGCCGGGCGTTGAAGCGAATATCTGGGGCAGCCGACGATCCCGTGACCTGCGCGGTGCCGCTGAGCGCGCCCACGGCATCGAGGCCTGGTGAAAAATCATTGGCAAGTGCTGCCGGCACCGCCGACAAGGTGGCAGCGAGATCGAGCGTCTGGCCAGCCGTACCCCACACGGCAACCGAACCGCCGCCGACACCGAGCGCCAGTTTCTCTATGCTCACCATGCCATTGGCGATTGTCAGCGCCGATGGCTGCGCGATAGCTGTCTTGATGCCGCGGATGGTCGCCTCGCCCGAGGCAAGCTCGATACTGGTGGTGCCGTTCGCCACCCTGACCCGCCCGGACGCGCTGGCCGGAATGCCGGCGACCGTGGCGCCGCCGCTAAAGCCGGTCCAGTCGCCATTGCGCTTCAGGTCGACATCGATGCCGCTGATCACCGTGGTTCCGGAGGTGATCGTGTCGGCCTTGATCTTGCCGGAGATTGCCGGTGCTCTGAGATAATTGGCGACCAGCGCGTTGACGGCGATCGTCTTCGCCGCCAGTTCGCCGCGCGAGATCGCGGTGCTCGTCGCATCGATCGCGACCGTCGGCGCTCCGTCGTCGTTCGCAAAGTGGATGGTGCCGCGCACGTCGCCGGCTGCCGTCTGGCCGGCAAGTCTGGCCAGCGGAGCAATATCGGCGGCATCGAGGGTCAACGTGCCGAGCGGCAGCAGGTTGTCGTCGAGCCCGAGGTCGCCGGAGACCCTGTTGTCGGCTAACGAGACGGCAAGTCCATTGATGGAGCGCTTGCCGTCGGTTGTGACCAGCGATGCCTTGAGGTCGAGCGGCTGGTCGTCGACCGAGCCGGTCAGCGAGACATCGGCGGCGGGACTGGCGATATCGGCCTTGCCGCTCGCGCTCAGCTTGATCTGCTTCACAGCATGACCGGACGCCGTCAGGCTGTCGCTGTTGGCCGAAACCGAGAAATCCGGAGCGCTGCGCGCGCCGCTTGCGGTCAGCGCGAAACCGACCGTGCCGCCGACCTTGGCGCCGACCAGCGGCGAGAGCACCGACACGTCGCCCAGCGTGCCCTTGATATCGGCCCGGATGTCGGTGCCCTGCGCACTGGCGGTGCCGCTGGCGCTAAGCGTGCCTGAGGTGAGTTGCAATGCGTTGGCGGCGAACGCCCCGTCCGGGTCGCGGGTCGCGGTTGCGGAAAACTGCACGCGCTGGCCGAGAACCGAGCTGATCTGGGGCGGCAGCGCCGTCGAAGCCGCATCGGCATTCATCTTGAGCGTCATCGACAGATCGGCAAGCGCCACTGTGGCCGTTACGGACGCATTGAGCGCGTCGCTGCGCAGCGTGCCTTCGTCGACGACGACTTGATCCTTGCTGACCGAGCCGGCAAGACCGGCGCTGACCCTGCCCGTTATCAACGGCGCCAAAGTCGCAACGTCGGTGTTCAGGCCGGCCGCCGTCAGCTTGATGGTGACAGGCCCGCTACGGTTCTGGATATCGAAGCCATCGGAATGGACTTGCCCGATCAGGTCGTCGACCCGCGTGCCGCCCGCCACCACCGAGACCAGCGACGCGCCGATATCCACCATCGGCGTCTTGCCATCGCCGAAGGCGCGGGCCGTGGCATCCTTGATCGCCACGGTTATCGGCTGTGCCTCGCTGCCGAGGCTAAGCACGATCGGCGGCCCCTTTGCGGCGAGCTTCACGGAAAGGTCGCTGGCGCCGTTCGGATCGACAATGCCGGCGGCGGTCGCGTGCAAGGCGCCGCTGTCGATATTGGCGCGCTCGACATCGACACCGCCGGCCGCGGTCGCTGTGCCGGCGAGGTCGAAACTGATCTTGCCGGCAAACAGCGGTTTCAGGGTTTCGGGCAGGAAGCGCTCGAATTCGCCATCGCCATTGGCCTCGACATAATGACCCTTGTCGGTAAGCTGATGGCGACCGGTAAGCTGGGTGACGATCCGGCCGTCGACAACGAAGGTCCCGATGCCATTCCAGTTGGCGAGCGGTCCGGTGCCGGAAACGACAATGTTGACCGGCGGCGCGCCCGGCAGGTTGAGCAGGTTGGCGATGATGCCGCCGGCCGGCTCGGATGCCTTAAGGTCGAGGTCGAGCTTGTTGTCAGCCGGCGCGAAAAGGGCTTTGGCGTCGACCATGCCTTGCTTGCCGTCATGGCGAACGATGTTGAGGTTGGTCTCGATCGCCAACGGTGAGGCGTCCGCCTTGAGCGCCCCTTTGGCTGAAAGTTCGGCGACACCGCTGCCGGCCAGAGCCTGCCCGAGCGCGATTTCGGGAAGGTCGAGTTGCCTGACGTCGATGGAAACCGGCAGCGTCGTCGCTCCGCCTTGGCTCGGCTGTGTACTGGCCACCGGCAGCCTTGCCAACTCGATACGCTCGGCCCCGATGCGATCGGCGCTGAAGCTCTTCGACAGGAGTGCCAGCGGCGACCAGTCGACGGCCACGTTGCGCGCTACCATCCAGGCGCCTTCGCGATCCTCCAGAACGACATGATCAACCCTCAGCGCGCCCGACCAGATACCGTCGATGCCGACGACAGTGACCTTGCGATCACCGGTCGAGGCCATGGTCGAGATGATGCCGGCAAGGTTTTCGCGGCCGCCCTCGGTTTTGGTCAACACGACGAGCGCCCCCACCGCCGCTGCCGCGACGATGAGCAGCGTGTAGAAAAGGATACGGAGGATGCGCCTGAATATTGCCATCAGAATGCCTGGCCGATGCCGGCATAAATGCCGAAATGAGGATCGTCGGGGCCGCGGTTGAGCGGCACCGCCGCGTCGACGCGCAGCGGCCCGAACGCCGTCAGATAGCGCAAGCCTACACCCGCGCCGACCTTCATGTCCGAAAAATCGGGGACCTGCCTGGTCGACACCGTGCCGGCATCGACGAACGGCACGACGCCGATCTTGTCGGTGACGGCGATGCGCATCTCGACCGAGGTCTCGAAGAAGGAAAGCCCGCCGATCGGCTCTCCGTTGCTGTCCTTCGGGCCGATGCCTTGATAGGCATAGCCGCGCACCGAGCCGCCGCCGCCTGAGTAGAAGCGGCGGTCGGCCGGAACATCTTGAAGACCGGCGCCGATGATCGAGCCGATGGCGACACGTTCGGCGAAAACGAATTTCGAGGCCGAATCGAGCGACTGGTAGGCCGACCCCTCGCCCTTCAGCTTGACGAAGGCAGCCCCGCTCAAAATGTCGTAGCTCGGCTCGGCAAAGGCCAGCGCCCTGAAGCCCCGGGTCGGATTGAGCTTGCTATCGCGATTGTCGTAGACATATTGCAGTGGAATGCTGGCGATCAGATAGGTGTGCTTGCCGAAAGCGTCGTGGATCCTCGAATAATCCAGCGCGACTTGCGCGGAAACCGTCTGCTTCTTGTCGAGTTCGTAGGATAGGCCGGTGCTGCCCTTGACCGAGAAATGGTCGTAGGCGTCGGGGTGCTCCAGCACGGTATTGACGCTGGCAATGAATTTCGACGCCGGCCCGACCACGCCCGGCTTTTCGAACATGACGCCGGCATTGTAATTGAGCTGGGTCAAGTCGTTGCTACCGATGCCGCTGATCTTGCCGTCGATGCGCAGCTTTTCGGCGCGGCCAAACAGATTGCGGTGCCCCCAATAGCCTTCGAGGCCCAGCCCCTCGGTGTTCGAGAAGCTGCCGCCAATGCCGAAATAGCGTGGCTTGCGTTCGCTGACCTCGACACCAATCGGGATATTGCCCTCGGCGTCGAGCGCGTCGGCTTCCTTCACCGTCACGCTGTTGAAGACCTCGAGCCCGAGCAGCCGGTCGCGCGCATCATCGATCTCATCGGGCGAATATTGGCGGCCGCGCTTCAGGCCGGTCATATATTCAGTGAAGTCGCGGTCGACCTTTTCGGTGCCCTCGACAGTGGTGTCGCCATAGCCGGCGACCGGCCCGGCCGCGACGGTGAGCGTCACGTCGAGTGTCGAACCGGCGTGCTCGGCGACGATCTCGCGGCCCGTAACCTTGGCCAGCGGTCTGCCTTCTTGCTTGAGTGCCCGCACGATCGCCGCCTCGGCCTTGAGTACGGCGCCCGAACTGGCGTCACCGCCGGCGATCAGGCCGAAATCGGCACTTGCCAGCCCCGCGGCATCGCCTTTCAGCCTGATGTTGCCAAGCGTGAATTTCGGCCCGGCTGCTATGCTTATCACCACCGGAATCGGCTGCGGGCCGGAAAACTCGGCATCGGGCGGCAGATCGTCGAGCGGCTTGCCCTGAATAGTGATGGTGACGACACCCTCGTAGCGCGCGTCAGCGTAGAGTGCGGCAACAAGTTGCTCACGGTCACTGCGCGCCTTGGCCAGCAGGCCGAGAGAACCGGATACCGGATGTTCCTCGTCGGCCTTCAGCGCCGAGGCGTTTTCGAGCTTCTCGGCCAGATCCTTGTCGGCGTCCGGCGCCTCGATCGTCACCGCATAGCGCAGCGGATCGACGATATCGGCATCTTCGTCTTTGGATCCCCACAGCTTGATGCCGAAAATCTCGAAGGCTGCCGCACTTCCGGTTTCGGCAACAAGTGCCGTCGAGCACAACAATGCGAAAAGCAGGGCGCGCGAAAGCGCGCGCCGTGGCGCGGTTCCTCCCGACATCTGCCTTTCATACGCCGGCATTACGCTCCTAGCCTAACCCGCAAACCTAAAATTGGAATGAAGTTCTGAAGCACTCGTAAAGGGGCCACAATCCAATTGCTGAAATAGACAGGGCTTGGAACTCACACCTTCTGCGTCGCCGCAAGAAAGCGTGATCCCCTGTCCTATGGAGCTACTACCGGTCATCGGCCGGAAAGCAAACCGTTGGCAGGCGGATCCTGCCGCGTCCTGATGTTGACAAGCGCGACTGAAGCTTGAAGATTTCTGGACGTAAGCACTTGTCTGGAGGGGTTTATGGCAATGCGCGCGGCTCGTGGTCTATCGATTCTTTTCCTTCTGTTTTTTGCCTGGAGCGGTGTCGCGCAAGCGGCCGAAGCCCGGCGGGTGGTGACATCGGACAATTCCGACTATTTCGGTTTCGATCTCAGATCCGACCAGAATGTCAGCCTCGACCAGTGCAAGACCACGTGCCTCGGCGACCCGGCCTGCCGCGCCTTCACCTACAACCTCAAGGCCAAATGGTGCTTCCTTAAATCCGATTACAATTCGTTGAAACCCTTCGGCGGCGCCGTCGCCGGCAAGGTCGTCAACATCGATGGCGATCCCGACATCGGCGCGCCACCCGAACTCGCCTTCTTCCCCAACTGGATGGCCGACCAGGCCCAGCAATACCGCAACAAGCTCACCGGCCCGACCTACACCAAGCCGACCGAGGGGCTGACGGCGCTGAGGGCCGCCGCCGAACAGTCGGCGCTGACGGGCGATCATCGCTCGGCCATGCACAAATACGAGGCGGCGGTTTCGGTGTTGCCGGATGATGGCCAGCTCTGGCTCGAGCTGGCGCGCGAAACGCTTGCCGTCCATCCGACCGCCAACAGTTCGGAGCCGTCGACCCTGCCGGCGAACGCCACTTCCGCCGCCTTCAACGCCTACAAATTGCTGCGTACCACCAAGACGCGCGCCGACGTGCTGGCGCTGCTCGGGGACGGCCTTGATCGCCGCGACCTCTACAGGCCGGCCCTGCAGGCCTACGAGGCGAGCCTCGCTCTCATCAATTCGCCGGCAGTCAGAGCGGCCTATCAGGATCTCAAGGCGCGCAAGGGCTTCCGCGTCATCGATCATACCGTCGACGCCGACACCAGTGCGCCACGCATCTGCGCGCAGTTCTCCGAGGAGCTGGTCAAGACCGGCGTCGATTATTCCCAGTTCGTCACCGTCGACAACGCCGCTCCCAAGGGCGTCGAAGCCAAGGACAAGCAGATCTGTGTCGAAGGGCTCGAGCACGGCCAACATTATGACGTGACCTTCCGCGCCGGTCTGCCGGCCGCCATTGGCGAGGTCACCGCGGCACCGGTGGTTCTGTCGATCTACGTGCAGGACCGCGCGCCTTCGGCCCGCTTCACCGGCGACAGCTTCGTGCTGCCCGCCGGCGCACGCCGCGGCATACCGGTCGTCACCGTCAACATGAATGCCGCCGAAATGAAGCTCTTCCGCATCGGCGACCGCTCGCTGGCCCAGCTTCTGTCGGGATATCAGTTCCTGCGCCAGCTTGACGGCTACGACATTTCGAACATCTCAGAACAGATGGGCGAGCCGGTCTGGCAAGGCCAGCTCGACATCGCCAACGACCTCAACAAGGAAGTCACCACCTCCTTTCCAATCGACGAGGCGTTGCCGAAGCGCAAGCCTGGCGTCTATGTGCTGACCGCGCAAGCCGTCGACGATCACAGCGACGACTATGATTCGCACGCCACGCAATGGTTCGTCGTCTCCGATATCGGCCTGTCGACCTATACCGGACAGGATGGGCTGAACGTCTTTGCCCGTTCGCTCGCAACTGCCAAGCCGATCGCCGGCGCCGAACTGGCGCTGCTGGCCAGGAACAATGAAATCCTCGGCACCGCAACCACCGACGCGGAAGGGCGGGCGGTGTTCAATCCCGGCCTGACGCGCGGCGACAGCGGCATGGCGCCGGCCGTGCTGATGGCCAAACAGGGCGACGACGATTTCGTCTTCCTCGATATGGGCCGCGCCGGCTTCGACCTGTCCGACCGTGGTGTCGCCGGACGGCCGGCGCCTGGCGCGCTCGACGTCTATGCCTGGACCGAACGCGGCATCTACCGCGCCGGCGAAGATGTCCATGTCGCGGCTCTTGCCCGCGACAGTGCCGCCAAGGCGGTCGAGAACCTGCCGCTGACCTTCATCTTCTCGCGGCCCGACGGCGTCGAGGATCGCCGCATCGTCAGCGACGGCGCATCGGCCGGTGGTCACGCGGTCGACCTGCCGCTGGAACCCAACGCCATGCGAGGCACCTGGACGGTGGCGATCCATACCGATCCCAAGCAGGCGGCAGTCGCCAGCCAGATGTTCCTGGTCGAGGACTTCGTACCGGATCGCATCGAGTTCGACCTGTCCTCCGACAAGCAGGAGATCGCCCAGGGCGAGAGCGCCAACATCACCGTCGACGGCCGCTTTCTCTATGGCGCGCCGGCCGCGGGCCTGGCGCTCGAAGGCGAATTGACGCTGTCGACCGGCCGGGACTGGGACCGCTTCAAAGGCTATTCCTTCGGTCTGGCCGACGAACAGTCGGCAGAACCGACGGTGACGCCCTTCACCGGCCTGCCGGTGGTCGGCGACGACGGCAAGGCGACCTTCCCGGTTTCCGTCGATCAATTGCCATCCACCACCAAACTGGTCGATGCAAAGGTCACGGTCAGGATGCGTGAAACCGGTGGCCGTGCGATCGAGCGCTCGCTGAACATCGGCATACGCCCGCAGGGCCACATGATCGGCATCCGCCCGGATTTCGACGACGACGAGGTGCCGCAAGGCGGCACGGCCAAGTTCAGCCTGATCGCTGTCGACCCAGACGGCAAGCGTGAGGCGCTGAAGGGCGCGCAGTGGTCGCTGGTCAAGGTGGAGCGTAGCTACCAGTGGTACCGCTCGAGCAACTCCTGGAACTATGAGCCGGTCACCTTCACCAAGGCGGTGGCCAACGGCCAGGTCGACCTGAGCACCGATGGCGAGGCGACGGTGTCGCTGCCGGTCGACTGGGGCCGCTACCGGCTCGAGATCGAGACAGCGGATCCGGAAGGCCCGGCCACCAGTTACGAGTTCGACGCCGGCTGGTATGTCAGTTCCACCACCACCGAAACGCCCGACGGCCTCGAGATCGCCCTCGACAAGGATACCTATGCGGCGGGTGAAGTGGCCAAGCTCAAAGTGTCGCCGCACTTTGCCGGCGAGCTGCTCGTCACCATCGGCGCCGACAAGCTCCTGAAGACCGTCAGCGCCAGCGTGCCGGCCGGCGGCAGCACCGTCGACATCCCGGTCGGCGACGACTGGGGTGCCGGCGCCTACGTCACGGCAACGCTGTTCAGGCCGGGCGATGCGCAAGAGACGCGCATGCCGGCGCGCGCCATCGGCGTCAAATGGCTGAAGCTCGATCCCGGCTCGCGCAAGCTTGCCGTCAGCCTGGCGCCGCCGGACAAGACCATGCCGCGCCAGCAGCTGTCTATCCCGGTCGCCGTAGCCGGCGTTCAGCCCGGCACCAACGCCTATGTGATGGTCGCGGCCGTCGACGTCGGCATCCTCAACCTGACCAACTACAAGGTGCCGGATCCGGAGAGCTGGTTCTTCGGGCAGCGCATGCTCGGTCTCGAGGTTCGCGACATCTATGGCCGGCTGATCGACGGCTCGCTGGGCACGACCGGCAAGCTGCGCACCGGCGGCGACGGAGCCAACATGCAGTCCCAAGGCAGCCCGCCGACCGAAAAGCTGGTCGCCTTCTTCTCCGGCCCGGTCCAGCTCGACGCCGACGGCAAGGCGCGGATCGACTTCGACATTCCGCAGTTCAACGGCACCGTGCGCGTCATGGCCGTCGCCTGGACCAAGGAGGCGGTCGGCCATGCCCAGTCCGACGTCATCGTGCGCGATCCGGTGGTGATCACCGCCGGCCTGCCGCGCTTCCTGGCGCCCGGCGATTCCGCCGTCATGCGGCTCGACGTCGCCGACACCGACGGCCCTGCTGGCGACTACAAGCTGACCATCGACACGACGGGCGACATGTCTACCGGCAGTGCCGCCTTGCCTGAAAAGCTGATGCTAGCCAAAGGCAAGCGGCAGACACTGACCGTGCCGTTGATTGCTCAGACCGCGGGCAACGCCTCGATCACCATCAAGCTTGCGCATGCCGACGGCACCGCCGTCGAGCAGACGCTCTATGTGCCGGTGCGCCCGGCGCAACTGCCGGTGACCACCCGCATGGTCGTCGACCTCAAGGGCAATGGCGGCGCGCTGCGCGTCGACAAGGAACTGCTGGCGGCAAGCCTGCTCGATGGCGCTTCGGTCAGCGTCGGCGTTTCGCAGGCAGCTGCCTTCGACGTGCCGTCGCTGCTGATGACGCTCGACCGCTATCCCTATGGTTGTGCCGAGCAGACCACCAGCCGCGCCATGCCGCTTCTCTACGTCAACGAGATGGCTTCCGGCATCGGCATGGCCAGCGACCCCGATCTGCATGGCCGCGTCCAGGATGCCATCTACAAGGTGCTGAGCTACCAGGCCTCGGCCGGCAGCTTCGGCCTGTGGGGTCCGGGTTCCGGCGATCTGTGGCTCGACGCCTATGTCACCGATTTCCTGACCCGGGCGCGCGAGCAGAAATACGACGTGCCGGCCCTGGCGATGAACCAGGCGCTGAGCAATCTGCAGAACGCGATCGGCTACGATCAGGACGTCCAGGATCGCGGCAGCGAGATCGCCTATGCGCTTTATGTGCTTGCCCGCAACAAGAAGGCCTCGGTCGGCGATCTGCGTTACTATGCCGACACCCAGCTCGAAGCCTTTACCAGCCCGATGGCCGTCGCCCAATTGGCGGCGTCTCTCGCGCTCTACGGTGACACGCAGCGCTCGGAGGCAACCTTCCAGGCCGCGCTGCAACTGGCCAAGTCGACCCCCGAATATGACTATTACCGGTCCGACTACGGCTCGCCGCTGCGTGACGGCGCGGCGATCCTGGCGCTTGCCGCGGAAAGCAAGCCGGTGCCGACCATCGTGCCGGCGCTGATCCAGCTGGTGACCCGGGAACGCGCCGACGCCAGGTGGACCAGCACACAGGACGAATCCTGGATGCTGCTGGCGGCCCGGGCGCTGAAGGCCGGCAATGATTCGATCGCGCTGACCGTCAACGGCGCACCGCATGCCGGCGGCTATTCGGACCAGATCGCCGGTGGCGACCTGGCCGACAGTCCGCTGACCATCGTCAATACCGGCAGAAATCCGCTGCAGGCGGTCGTCACCACCGTGGCCTCGCCGATCCAGCCTCTGCAGGCTGGCGGCAACGGCTTTACCATCAGCCGTACCTACTATAGGCTCGACGGCACAGAGGCCAACGTGACGGAGGTCAAGCAGAACGAACGCTATGTCGTCGTGCTCAAGGTTTACGAGCAGAACAGCTGGCCTTCGCGGCTGCTGATCACCGACCTGTTGCCGGCCGGCTTCGAGATCGACAATCCGGGCCTGGTCTCTAGCGCCCAATTGACGAACTTCTCCTGGCTGGCCCAGACCGATGCCGCCCATCTCGAATTCCGCGACGACCGTTTCGTCGCGGCGTTCAATCCGAACGACGGCGACGGAGACCGCAATATCACGCTCGCCTACGTCGTGCGCGCAGTGACGCCGGGCACCTACGCCCACCCGGCAGCAACGATCGAAGACATGTACCGGCCGCAATATTCGGCCCGCACCGCCACCGGCATGATGGAGGTCAAGGCGCCGTAACGATGGAGAGGGACGCAAACTGGTTGGTTGTAGCTAACGACGTGATGCAGCGCCGCCCCTCACCCTTACCCTCTCCCCGTGAAGGACGGGGAGAGGGGGTCGCCAGCGTTGCGGACAAGCCCCTTCTCCTCGTCCTTCACGGGGAGAAGGTGCCGGCAGGCGGATGAGGGGCGGCGCCATGCTCTCCAAACTATTCCTGCGCCGAGCGGCCATCACGGGCGTTTCCTTCGCCGGTCTCGCCGCAATCGCCGCCGCCGTCCTCTGGCAGCTCGACCGCGCTTTTCCGCCGCCGCTGCCGGCTGCTTTGACGGTCTCGACCGAGGTGCAGGACCGTGACGGCCAGCTGCTGCGCGCCTTCGCTACGCCGGACGGCTATTGGCGGCTCACTACCAGCCTGGACCAGGTCGACAAGCAGTTCGTCGACATGCTGGTCACCTATGAGGACAAGCGCTTCTGGGATCATCAAGGCGTCGACGTGCTGGCACTGGCGCGTGCCGCCGGCCAGTTCGCGACCAGCGGCCATATCGTCTCCGGTGGTTCGACGCTGTCGATGCAGCTCGCCCGGCTGATCGAACCGCGCGACAGCCGCAGCCTCGGCTCGAAGATCAAGCAGATGCTGCGCGCCGTCCAGATCGAACGGCGGCTTTCCAAGCGCGAGATCCTGGAACGCTATCTGACGCTGGCGCCCTATGGCGGCAATCTCGAAGGTGTGCGCGCCGCTTCGCTCGCCTATTTCGGCAAGGAGCCGAAACGGCTGACGGTCTCGGAGGCGGCCCTGCTCGTCGCGTTGCCGCAATTGCCGGAAAAGCGGCGCCCCGACCGCAACCTCGACGTCGCCCATGCGGCCCGCGACCGCGTGCTGACCCGCATGGTCTCGGCGGGCCTGCTCGGCGAACGCGAGGCCGCGCGTGCCGCGCTCGACGATGTGTCGGGGTTGCGGCGCACCTTGCCGGCACTCGCTGCCCATGCGGCCTATGCGATGCTGCCCAAGGCCATCCCCGGCCAGAAACTGCAACTGACGATCCGCAAGAGTGTCCAGGAAGGGCTGGAGCAAGTGGCCAAGGATGCCGCCGCCAGGCTCGGCCCTCGCCTCTCGGTGGCCATGGTGCTGGCCGATTCCCGCACCGGTGATATCCTTGGCGAGGTCGGCTCCGCCGATTTCTTCGATGCCAGCCGTTCGGGCTGGATCGACATGACCAAGGTCGTTCGCTCGCCAGGCTCGACGCTGAAGCCGTTCATCTACGGCCTCGCCTTCGAACAAGGCCTGGTGGCGCAGGAGACGCTGATCGAGGACAGCCCAGCCGATTTCTCCGGTTACCGGCCGAAGAACTTCGACATGGGCTATCAGGGCGATGTTAGCATCAGGCAGGCGCTGCAATTGTCGCTCAACGTGCCAGCGATCCGCGTGCTCGATGCGGTCGGCCCAGCCCGGCTGATGGCGCGCTTTCGCCAGGCCGATGTGAGCCCTATCCTGCCCGTCAACGAGGCGCCCGGCCTGGCAATCGGCCTCGGTGGCGTCGGGGTGACGCTGCGCGACCTGGTTCAGCTCTATACCGGGCTTGCCAATGGCGGCAAGGCACACACGCTGCATGACGGTACCGAGCCGGCGAATGCCGAACGCTCGACCACCACCATCCTCGATGGGCAGGCGACCTGGCAGATCACCGACATCCTGTCAGGCGTCAAGCCGCCCCAGGGTGCCGCCCAACGCGGCATCGCCTACAAGACCGGCACCTCCTACGGCTATCGCGACGCCTGGTCGGTCGGCTTTGACGGCCGCTATGTGCTCGGCGTATGGGTCGGCCGCCCCGACGCCGGCGCGGTGCCCGGCCTGTCCGGCTACATCTCGGCGGCGCCCATCTTGTTCGAAGGCTTTGTCCGGTCCGGCCTGGCCGCCGTGCCGCTGCCAAGCCAGCCGTCCGGCGTCCGGCGTCCGAAGCGCGAGGAGCTGCCGGTGACGCTGACGCGCTTCGGCGCCGGCACCGATGGGCTGGTGCAGGCGACGCCGACCGAACCTGCGCCAACCATCATCTTTCCGCCCGACGGTGCCCGCGTCGATCTCGACACTTCCTCGGCCGACGCCTCGCCGCTGGTTCTCAAGCTGCAGGGCGGCCGCGCACCATTCCGCTGGCTGGCCAATGGCAAGCCGCTGGTCGGCATCGACCGGCGGCGCACCGCAACCTGGCAGCCGGACGGCGCCGGCTATTCGACCCTGACCGTGATCGACGCGGCGGGACGCGCGGCCAGCGTGAAGGTTTTTGTCGAGTGAAAATTTCCCTTGAATAGATTCCGGCAGGTGATTCAGGGGATTGGGTTTTACGCCTTGCTTTCGGCCGCCGGTATTTCCTCGGCCTCTGCTGACACCCTCCCCGCCGGCTTTGTTCGGCTGGCCGACATCGATCCCAGTATCCGGCAGGATATCCGCTATGCCGGCCTCGAAAATTTCCTGCATCGCAAGGTAAGCGGCTACGATGCGCCGGTATGCGTCCTCACCAGGCAAGCGGCGCAAGCGCTTTCGGGAGTGCAGAAAGCGATTGCTGCCGAAAGGCTGACGCTGGTCGTGTTCGACTGCTACCGCCCTGCGCGGGCTGTCTCCGACATGGGTGAATGGACCAGAACGGGCGGCCCGCCGGACCCGCAATGGTACCCGAAGGTCAAGCGCAAGGATCTCATCGCCAAGGGCTATATCGGCGAACTGTCCACCCATTCGCGCGGATCGACGGTCGATGCCGCCATCACGCGGGCCGACCGCAACAGCGCTCCGAAACCGGTCTGCGGCGCGACGGATGCCGACACGCTCGATTTCGGCACCGGTTTCGACTGTTTCGATCCGGCAAGCGAAACGGCTCACCGACCGATAGCCAGTGAAGCGGCCGCTAACCGCAAAAAACTTGTCGAGGCGATGCGTGCCGGCGGCTTCAAGAATTACGCACGCGAATGGTGGCACTTCACGCTGGAGAACGAGCCGTTTCCAAAAGAGCGCTTCAACTTTCCCGTTACCGCCGAATAGCCGGCCGAAACCTTCGGACGCGACGCAGCCATTGCCGAAGAGCTGGCCATCTCTAGTTAATCGCGTCGGGAGCGCGATCATGGTCCATGCGGGGAAAATAGTTCCTCGCATCGCCGAAAGCAGGCGAAAAATTGCTTCAATGAGCCAAAAAAGGCAACATTGATTGCATCTAAATTCTATCAATTCGGTAGATTTGGCGCGAGTTCAACGGAGGCGGAAATGACCAAACCTCATTTCAGGAAACTGCTCGGCGCACTGGTCGCCACATCTGTCCAGTTCGGCACGCTCGGTTTCGCGTTTGCCGACACCACCATTCTCAACGTGTCCTATGATCCGACGCGTGAGCTCTACAAGCAGTTCGACGAGGCCTTCATTGCCCACTGGAAGGCCGAGACAGGCGAGACGGTCACCGTCCAGCAGTCGCATGGCGGGTCGGGCGCGCAGGCCCGCGCCGTGATCGACGGCCTCGACGCCGACGTGGTGACGCTGGCGCTCGAAGGCGATATCAACGCGATTGTCTCGAAATCGAAGAGGATCAATCCCGACTGGCGGACGAAATTCGAAAACAATTCCGCGCCCTACACCTCGACCATCATCTTTCTGGTCCGCAAGGGAAACCCCAAAGGCATCCATGACTGGAGCGATCTGGTCAAGGACGATGTCCAGGTGATCACACCCAATCCGAAGACCTCCGGTGGCGCGCGCTGGAACTATCTCGCCGCCTGGGCCTACGCCAGCGCCAAGGATGGCGGCGACGAGGCCAAGACCAAGGAATTCGTCGGCAATCTCTATGCGCATGTCCCGGTTCTCGACACCGGTGCGCGCGGCGCAACCGTGACCTTCGCGCAAAAAGGGCTGGGCGACGTGCTGCTCGCCTGGGAAAACGAGGCCTATCTGGCGCTCGACGAGTTCGGCGCCGACAATTTCGATATCGTCTACCCGCCGACCTCGATCCTGGCCGAGCCGCCGGTCGCCGTGGTCGACGCCAATGTCGACGCCAAAGGCACGCGCAAAGTTGCCGAAGCCTATCTGAGCTATCTCTATTCCAAGGAAGGCCAGACGATCATCGCCAAGAACCATTATCGCCCGTCGAAGCCCGACCTGGTGCCGGCGGAGGACCTGGCCAAGCTGCCTGAGATCAAGCTGATCACCATCGACGACCCGCTTTTTGGCGGCTGGAAGAAGGCACAGCCTTATCATTTCGGCGATGGTGGTATATTCGACCAGATCTATAAGCCGGCCCAGTAGCATTTAGATCAGGACGACATGACCACAGCACCCGCCAAGGCGGGGTGGCGGTTCAGACAGCCGAGCGTCATTCCGGGTTTCGGATTGACGCTCGGCTTCTCGCTTGCCTACCTCACCATCATCATCCTCATTCCCCTGTCCGGGCTGATCTGGCGCTCGGCGGCGCTCGGCTGGACCGACTTCTGGGCGATCGTCACCGATCGCCGTACCATCAACGCGCTTGAAATCAGCTTCGGCACCGCCTTCATTGCCGCCGCCGTCAACGTCGTTTTCGGCACGATCGTCGCCTGGGTGCTGGTGCGCTACAGCTTTCCGGGCCGCCGCATCGTCGATGCCATGGTCGACCTGCCCTTCGCGCTGCCGACGGCGGTTGCCGGCATCGCGCTGACCACGCTTTACGCACCGAACGGCTGGATCGGAAGCCTGCTGACGCCGCTCGGCATCAAGGTCGCGTATACGCCGCTCGGCATCGTCATCGCGCTGGTCTTCATCGGCCTGCCCTTCGTCGTGCGCACCGTGCAGCCGATCATGGAGGAGATCGACAAGGAGGTAGAGGAAGTGGCCGCCACGCTCGGCGCCAATCGCTTCCAGATCATCAGCCGCGTTCTGCTACCCGGACTGGCGCCTGCTATCGTCACCGGTTTCGCGCTGGCCTTCGCACGCGGTGTCGGCGAGTACGGTTCCGTCATCTTCATCGCCGGCAACCTGCCCTTCAAATCCGAGATCGCGCCGCTTCTGATCGTCATCCGGCTGGAGGAATATAACTACGCCGCGGCGACCGCGATCGCGGCGATCATGCTGGCGCTGTCCTTCGTGATGCTGCTGGTCATCAACCTGGTGCAGACCTGGAGCCGCAAGCGCTATGGCTGACCCGGAGATCAAATCCTACGCGCCGCACCACGAGAGCCAGTCGCCGGCAGTGACCGAAAGCCGCACGGCGAGAACCGTGCTGATGATCGTGACCTTTGCCTTCCTCGGCATTTTCCTGCTCCTGCCGCTGATCATCGTCTTCAAGGAAGCTTTCGCCAAAGGCATCGAGGCCTACACACAGGCGCTGGGCGAACCGGACACGCGCTCGGCGATTCGCCTGACGCTTCTGGTCGCGGCGATCTCGGTGCCGCTCAACGTCGTCTTCGGTATTTCCGCCGCCTGGGCGATCGCCAAGTTCGAGTTCAAGGGCAAGGCGTTCCTGACCACGCTGATCGACCTACCGTTTTCGGTCTCCCCGGTCATTTCCGGCCTGGTCTATGTACTTCTGTTCGGGGCGCAAGGCCTGCTCGGCGCCTGGCTCAAGGCGCATGGCATCGTCATCCTGTTTGCCGTGCCGGGCATCGTGCTTGCCACGATCTTCGTCACCTTCCCCTTCGTCGCCCGCGAATTGATCCCGCTGATGCAGGAACAAGGCAACGGCGACGAGGAGGCAGCCCTGTCGCTCGGGGCCAATGGCTGGCAGGCGTTCTGGTATGTGACGTTGCCCAACGTCAAATGGGGATTGCTCTACGGCGTGCTGCTGTGCAATGCCCGCGCGATGGGCGAGTTCGGCGCGGTCTCGGTTGTGTCGGGCCACATACGCGGGCTGACCAACACCATGCCGCTGCATGTCGAAATCCTTTATAACGAGTACAATGCCGCCGCCGCCTTTGCCGTCGCTTCGCTGCTTGCCGGCCTGGCGCTCGTCACGCTGGTCTTGAAAACACTTCTCGAGATGCGCTACGGCGCCGAGATCGCCGCGACGCGCGGACACTGACAAAATGCATGTCGCCCAAAACTGGGAACCGGCTTTGGGATAACGACATGCATCAACTACAAAGGGATTTGCATGGAAGTTCGCGTTGCCAACGTGCGCAAGGAGTTTGAGCGGTTTCCGGCCCTCCACGACGTTTCGCTCGACATCAAGTCGGGAGAACTGATCGCTCTGCTGGGACCTTCCGGTTCCGGCAAGACGACGCTGCTCAGGCTGATTGCCGGGTTGGAGCGGCCGACCCGCGGAAAGATCTTCTTCGGCGAAGAGGATGCCTCGCAAAAGTCGATCCAGGAGCGCAATGTCGGCTTCGTTTTCCAGCACTACGCGCTGTTTCGCCATATGACGGTCGCCGACAATATCGGCTTCGGACTCAAGGTCCGGCACGGACCGTCCCGCCCGTCGGCGAAGGAAATCCGCCGCCGCGCCTCGGAACTCCTCAACCTCGTTCAGCTTTCCGGTCTGGAAAAACGCTATCCGGCGCAACTTTCGGGCGGCCAGCGCCAGCGGGTGGCGCTGGCCCGCGCCATGGCGATCGAACCAGCCGTGCTTTTGCTCGACGAGCCGTTCGGCGCGCTCGACGCGCAGGTGCGCCGCGAGTTGCGCCGCTGGCTGCGCGACATCCACGACACCACGGGTCATACCACCGTCTTCGTCACCCATGACCAGGAAGAGGCGCTGGAGCTTGCCGACCGCGTCGTGGTGATGAGCCAGGGCCGCATCGAGCAGGTCGGCACCGCCGACGAGATCTACGACACGCCGAACTCGCCCTTCGTCTACGGCTTCATCGGCGAATCGAGCTCGCTTCCCGTCAAGGTCGAGGACGGCCAGGTCTGGATCGCCGACCGGCCGATCGGGCTTTCCGCGCCGCGCGCACCGCAAGGCGAAGCGACGCTGTTCTTCCGCCCGCACGACGTCGATCTGGTGGAAGAATGCAACGGCTGCATCGCCGGCACGGTCGCCGCCAGCCGCCGCGTCGCCGGCACCAGGCGGGTCGAGCTCGAAATCGGCGGCGAACGCCAGCGGGTCGAGATCGAATTGCCCGTCGATCATCCGGCGGCGCAGAAAAGTCGAGTGGCTTTTAGGCCGCGGCGCTGGAAGCTTTTTCCGGCTGCTTGATCCTCTATCCAGGCGCTACACCAGCCAGTTCTCGACCTTCAGGCCTTTGATCCGGTTGAACTCCCCGGTGTTGGCGGTCACCAGGGTAGTTCCCAGTGCACGGGCGTGGGCAGCAATAAAAAGGTCGTTTTGGCCGATGGTCTGGCCCCTGCCTTCCAGTTCTGCGCGAATCGCGCCGTACTCGGCATCCACCGGCACATCGAGCGGCAAGACGGGAATCTCAGCCAGCAATTCCTCAACCTTCTTGTGCAACTTGGCTGATCTTTTCTTGACACAGCCATATCGCAGTTCCGACGCGACCACGATGCTGGTACACACGGCGGCGTCTCCCACGCGCAGGACAGCGCTTGCGGCTTTCCCGGCCGGATTTCGGATCATGTCGCTGACAATGTTCGTGTCCAGCATGAACCTCATCAAAAAAATTCCTCGGATTTGACAGGCATATCCTCGACTTCGGGAAAGTCTTCCTCGGCACCCGGCGGCGGCTCTTTCGCCCATTGCGCGAGCAGTGCGGTGAGGCCAGGTTTGCGGACCGGCTCGATGATGAGGCGGTCGCCTTCACGGCTGATCAAGACCTTTTCGCCGGGAAGTTCGAACTCGACAGGAATGCGCACCGCCTGGCTGCGATTGTTGCGAAACAACTTCGCCTCTTTCGGCGGGGTTGCTGAATGGCGGCGTTGAGGCATGATGACAGCTCCTTGTATATACCATTTGTATATGCCAAACAGCGCGGCGACGCAATCGCCTTGCACCGCGTTGGCCCGCCGGGAACCATCGTGCACGCCGATGGCATAGGCTCCGCTGCCAAGCTGTCCTGAGACTCTGCTTGAAAGAAAAAACTAGAAATCGCCCACAGCGGGAATATTTCTTCTATCGACAACGTGGAGGGGCCGCTCCGCGTCCCTCGTCGCGCACAATGTCTTGCCGCTATGGTCCGGCATTAAGCGCACGGCATTGGAGCCCTGTTTTATGAAGCGATTTTTGCTTGGCGTCGCCACGTTGGCCGGCCTGTTCCTCGCATCCTCCCAAGCCTGGTCGGCCGACAAATTGCTGAACGCCTCTTACGATGTCGGCCGCGAACTGTTTGCGCAGGTCAACAAGGCCTTCGTCGCCGGCCACCCTGGCGTCACCATCGATCAGTCGCATGCCGGGACGTCTGCGCAGGCACGCGCCATTGCCGAAGGCCTCGGCGCCGACGTGGTCACCTTCAACCAGGTCATCGACATCGACTTCCTGGTCAAGAAAGGCCTTATCTCCGCCGACTGGCAGAAGGACTTTCCGGACAACGCCTCGCCTTTCTATTCGCTGCCCTCCTTCCTGGTGCGCGCCGGTAATCCGAAGCACATCAAGGATTGGAACGATCTCGTGCGCGACGACGTCCAGGTGATCTTCCCCAATCCGAAAACCTCCGGCAATGCGCGCTACACCTATCTCGCAGCCACCGCCTACGCCAAGGAAGCCTTCAAAGGTGACGATGCCAAGGTGAAGGAGTTTGTGACAAAGCTGTTCAACAACGTGCCGGTGTTCGACAGCGGCGGGCGCGCCGCGACCACCACTTTCGTGCAGCGCGAGATCGGCGACGTGCTCATCACCTTCGAGTCGGAAACGCGCGGCGTCCGCAAGGAGTATGGCGAGGACAAATTCGAGCAGGTGACGCCCTCGGTCAGCCTGTTGGCGGAATTTCCGGTGGCGATCGTCGACACGGTCGCCGACGAGCACGGCACACGCGACCTCGCCAAGACCTATCTCGACTTCCTCTATACGCCGGAGGGCCAGGACATCGCCGCCCGCAACGGCCTGCGGGCCCGCGACCCGGCGGTCGCCGCCAAATACAAGGCTGAGTTTCCCGATGTCCGCCTGCTGACGGTGGAGGACGTCTTCGGCGGCTGGGCCAAGGTCCAGGCCGAGCATTTTGCAGCGGGCGGCCTGCTCGACCAGACTTACGGCAGCCGCTGACGTCGCCAACCTCGCGAACTGATGGAAAGCCGGCGCTTGCCAGCTTTCCTTCCATTTTGCCCCGCCGAAATTGCAGCTTCCGCACATTCCGGACCGCCCGCCCGCCAAAACGTTACGAAGAATCAACGCGTTTGCGCGCAATATGTCGTCGGACGGCCTGTCTGCGCGAACGGCATCGCACGGCCAAACCGTCATTATTTGCACACAAACAGCCGCCAAATGCGGGTGGTTGGGGCTTTATGGGTTGGTTCGGGCATGCTTACCAAAAAAGGCAAATACGGCCTCAAGGCCCTCGTGCATCTGTCGGGCCTGCCGGTCGGCCAGCTTGCATTCGTCAACGACATTGCGGTCGCCAACAACATCCCCAAGAAATTTCTGGATGCCATCCTGGGCGAGTTGCGCAACGCCGGATTCGTCCAGAGCCGCAAGGGCAAGGAAGGCGGCTATCGTCTCGCCCGGCCGGCTTCCGAGATCAAGATCGGCCATGTCGTGCGCGTTCTCGACGGGCCGCTGGCGCCGATCCCCTGCGCCAGCCGCACGCAATACCAGCGCTGCGAGGATTGCGATGAGGCGACCTGCCAGGTCCGGCACATGATGCTGGAGGTCCGTCAGGCAATCGCCGAGGTGCTCGATAACCGCAGCCTCGCGGCCATGCGCGACGCCGACAATGACGATTTCCCGGTCGAACTGACGTCGCAGATCTAGAGCAATTCCAGGAAAAGTGTGAAACGGTTTTCCCGGGAAAAGCGCGTAGCGCTTTCCCTAGGGAATTGCGCAAAAACAAAGAGATAGAGCGGTTCGGCGTTTCCGTGAAACGATGAACCACGCTAGCGCGCGAGCAGGCTCAAGGCGGTTGCGACGGTGTCGGCGACCGGACGCGTGCCATCCAAGGTTATCGCCGCCTCGTCCGCCGCTGGCGCCTCGAGCGTGGCGAACTGGCTGTCGACCAGGCTTGCCGGCATGAAATGACCCTTGCGATTGCCGACGCGCTGTTTTGCCGTTGCCGGGTCGATCTCCAAATAGACGAAAATGATATCCGGGCAAAAGCCGCGCAGGCGATCGCGATAGCTGCGCTTCAACGCCGAGCAGGCGGCGACCACACCTTGCCCGCTTGCGACCGATGCTGCCATGCGCTGGCCGATCGCGTCGAGCCAGCCCTCGCGCAGCGCGTCGGTGAGCGGCTGCCCGCTCGCCATGCGCGCGACGTTTTCGGGCGGATGCAGCCTGTCGCCTTCGATAAAGACGGCGCCCGATGCCGCTGCAAGCGCTTCGCCGACGACCGACTTGCCGCAGCCGGCGACGCCCATCACCACGATGGCGGATGTCGCTCGTCCAGTGCTCGCCGGCTTATATGCCACGTCTTTCCCGGTCATGCAGGTCAGCGGCTTGCCGGCGCGCGGCCATAGAGCAGCAGCATGGCGACGATGACGACGCCGTAGATGATCTGCCGTCCCGCCTCCGGCATCTGCATGACAGAGAGAATGGATTGCAAAAGCGTGATCAGGATCACGCCGGCGACGGTGCCGAGATAGGAGCCGCGCCCGCCGAGGATCGAGGTGCCGCCAAGCACCACGGCGGCGATCGACGGCAGCAGATAGGCATCGCCCATCGATTGTGCCGCCTTGGAGGCATAGCCGGCCAACAGCACGCCGCCGAAGGCGGAGAGCCCGCCCGAAACTGCAAAGGCGACCATCACCACGCGCCTTGTATCGATGCCGGAAAGATAGGCGGCACGCTCGCGGTTGCCGATGCCGTAGACGGTGCGGCCGAAGCCGGTGCGGGTCAGCACGAACACCATTGCGGCGCCGATCAGCGCCCAGATGAGAACTGCGTTCGGCACGCCAGGAACAGCAAAGCCGGTCGCCAGATAGCGCATCGCACCGGTCGCCGAATCCTGCGGCGAGAAACCGCCGGTGTAGACCACCATCAGCCCCTGCGCGACGGCGTTGGTGGCAAGCGTGATGATCATCGAGGGGATGCGCAGATAGGCTACGCCGATGCCGTTGACGATGCCGATCAGAACACCGCAGAAGATGCCGAACGGAATGGCAAGCGCCACGCCGACGGGACCGTATGCGGCCGCGGCGCAGGCCATCATGGCGCCGGCCGCCACCGACCAGGGCACTGACAGGTCGATCTGGCCGAGCAGGATGACCAGCATCATGCCGGTGGCGATGACGCCCAGAAACGACGCCACCTTGAGCTGCTGCAAAAGGTATTCAGGCGACAGGAAGCTGCGCGAATAGAGGCTGCCGAGGAACAGCAGCAGCACGATACAGGCGAACGCCGTGAGCACCGCCGGATCGGCGCGGCGGAGGAATTTCGGCATGCGGCCGGCGAGACCGCTCACAGTCGTTTCGCTCACAGGAACCACTCCAGCCGGTTGCGGACCCGAAACAGGGCGAAGGCGCCGAGGCTGACCGCGATCAGCAGGATGACGCCCTGGAACAGGGGCTGCCAGAGCGGATCGAAATCGAAGACGAACAGCAGGTCGCCGATGGTGCGGAAGGCAAGCGCGCCGAAGATCGCGCCGATGGCGCTGCCCTTGCCGCCGAACAGCGACACGCCGCCAAGCACGACCGCGGCAATCGAAAACAGCGTATAGGCGTTGCCGCTGGCATAGGCCGCATCGCCGGTATAGGTGAAAAACGTCAGGAACAGCCCGCCGATCGCGGCAAGCAGCCCGGCAAGCGCATAGGCGGCGAACTTTCCACGCCGGATCGGCACGCCGGACATGTAGGCCGCCATCTCCGAGGAGCCGGCTGCATAGGCGGCCCGGCCGAGCACCGACCGGCTGAACGGCACCCAGACAACGAGCACGACCGCCAGCAGCGTCACCAGGCTCGCCGGCACAAAACCAAACAGGCGCCCTGTCAGCGCATCGGCGAGCCCTTCATTGACCGAGCCGCCCGGAAACGGCCGAAGCAGCAGCGCGATGCCGAAATAGACCGCGCCGGTGGCGATGGTGGCTACGATCGGCTGCAGGCGTCCATAGATGACGATGGCGCCGTTGATTGCCCCGCACAGCAGCCCGGTGCCGAGCACGGCGATGACGCCGAAGGCGGTCTCGATGCCGGTGCCGACGACCAGCCACGACGCCAGGCAGTTGGTCAGCGTGAAGATCATGCCGACCGAAAGATCAATGCCGGCGGTGATGACCACCAGCGTCTGCGCCATCGCGACGAAGGCGAGCAGCACGCCCTTGTTCGAGGCGGTCTGCACGACATTGGCGGTGAAACCCGCTGGGTGGTTCGAGGTGTAGATGACGAACATGACGACGAAGATGCCGAACGCCAGCAGCGTTCCGCGCTGTTCGGCAAGCCAGTAGCGCCAATCCTTCACGCGTCCGCTCCTTGCCTTGGCATCTCTTCGTGAATGTTGAGCGCGCTGGCGATCAGCGCCCGTTCGGTGATTTCGGCGCCGACCAGTTCGCGCTTGACCGCCCCGTCATAGAGCACCAGCACTCGGTCGCAACAGCCGATCAGCTCGTCATAGTCGGTCGAATAGAAGAGGATCGCCGCACCCTGGTCGGCAAGCTTGCGCATCAACTGGTAAAGCTCCTGCTTGGTGCCGACATCGATGCCGCGCGTCGGATCGTTAAGCAGGATGATGCGCGGCTGCCGCATCAGCCATTTGGCGATAACGACCTTCTGCTGGTTGCCGCCGGACAGCGCGCCGACCGGAATGTCGAGCCCGGCCGTCTTGATCGCCAGAAGACCGACCATGTCGTCGATCAGCCGCTGCTCAGCGGCGCGATCGATGATGCCGGCCCTGGACAGCCGGTCGAGGGCGGCGAAGGAGAGGTTTTCGCGCACCGTCATCGGCAGCATCAGCCCCTCGGTCTTGCGGTCCTCCGGGATCAGCGCCATGCCGATCCGGTCATCGCGTGCGGCGGCCGGGCTGGCAATCGCCACCGGTCTGCCGTCGATCAGGATCTGGCCCGACAGGCCGCGCAGCACACCGAAGAAGGCGAGCAGCAATTCGCGCTGGCCCTGGCCATCGAGGCCGCCGAGGCCGACCACCTCGCCCGCCCCGACCGACAGCGAGACATCGTGCAGCCGATCCGTCCAGGACAGGCTGCGCGCCTCCAGAACCGGCGTGGCTGCAGCACCCGCCCGCGCGGGCTTGGGCGGAAAGATGTGGCTGTATTCGCGCCCGATCATCAGTTCGACGACCTCGTTGTCGCTCTTGGTGCCGGCCGCATAGCTGGCGACATTGCGGCCATTGCGGAATACCGTGCACTGGTCGGCCAGTTCGGCGATCTCGTTCATGCGGTGCGAAATATAGAGCAGCGCCAGCCCTTCGGAACGCAGCCGCTTCAACACGGCGAAAACCCTGGCGACGTCAGCCGCGGTCAGCGCCGAGGTCGCCTCGTCGAGGATCAGGATGCGTGGCTTGCGCGCCAGTGCTTTGGCGATCTCGACCATCTGCCTTCTTGAAAGAGGAAGATCCTTGACCAGCGCCAGCGGATGGATATCGGAGGCGCCGGCGCGAGCAAGGGCTTCTTCGGCGATGCGGCGCTGCGCCTTGCGGTCGATCATGCCGAAACGCTTCGGCGGATCGGAAATGACGATGTTGTCGGCAACGCTGAGTTCGGGGACGAGCGACAGTTCCTGGAAGATGCAGACGATGCCGGCCTGGTTGGCAGCGGCCGGCGAAGCGAAGCTCACTTCGTTTCCGTCCAGCATCATGCGGCCCTCGTCGGGCGCGACGACCCCCGCCATGACCTTGATCAGCGTCGATTTGCCGGCGCCGTTCTCGCCGAGAATGGCGTGGATGCTGCCTGGAGTGACCGACAGCTCAGCCTTCTCCAGCGCCCGCACGCCGCCATAGCGCTTGGATATGCCTTCCATGCGGAAGAGCGGAACCGCACCGTCCATCGGCCCTCCCCAGGCGCTTGGCAATCAGGATGTCGAGCGCCGACGCCGCGGAATTTCCCGCGGCGTCGGGCTGTCGGAGTTTACTGGTTTTCCTTGCTCTGGCCCATGATTTCCTGCGCCGTGAAGTTGATGCCGCAGGTCGGGAAGGAATTGCCGACGAAGAAATTGTCGGATTGGTCGGGGAAGAAATCCTGGCCTGCCTTGAAGTTCGGATCTTCGACGATCGCCAGCGGCAGCTTGACCGCTTGCGGCACGACCTGGCCTTCAAGTGCTGCAATCGCCGTCTTGATGGCAACCGCGACCTGAGCCGGGCCGGTTCCGGCCGACGAGCATTTCAGGCCGTCAGCGGCGAACTTGGCACAGAATTTGCGGAAGCCATTCTCCGTCTCGCCGCCGAACGGCACGAACGGATGCTTGGCATCGATCATCGCCTGCACGATGCCGGTATCGCCGCCCTGTCCGGTAATGCCGTCGAAGGGGCCGTTGGTGGCAATGGCATCGGCCGTAGCCTTTTGCGCAACGCCGTCATCCCACTTGCCGACGACCTCGGTGACATCCCATTTCTTGCCGGAAGCGTCGAGAACCTCGTGGATGCCGTTATGGCGGTCGGTGTCGACGGACGTGCCTGCAACGCCGCGCACCTCCAGCACCTTGCCGCCATTCGGCACGTGCTTGACCAGCCAGTTGCCCCACAATTCGCCAAGGCCTTTCTGGTCGACATTGACGTTGATGGCATCCTTGGTGTCGAGGATGTTGTCGAAGGCGACCAGCACCACGCCGGCTTCCTTGGCCCGCTTGATGACAGGGCCGAATGCGGTCGGGTTCTGGGCGTTGACGACGATCGCGTCATAGCCGGAATCGATGAAATTGTTGATTGCCGAAATCTGGGCCGGCACGTCTTCGCCGGTCGAGACCACCTTGAATTCCTTGAGCTTGGCCGCGACCTCCGGCTGCGCTGCATAGGCTTTTGCCGTCTGCACCATCTGGATGCGCCAAGTGTTGGCGATGTAGCCGTTGGCCAGAGCGATGCGGTACGGGCCGTCTTTCTTGGGAAACTTGAAGAACTGCGTATCGGCCGACCACGGCGCGAAGCAGTCAGGCTCGGCCGATGGCCCCTTGACGATTTCAGGTTCGGCGATCGCCGACGAGCTCAGCATGACGAAAGCAGTGGCGGCAACGATACCGCCAACGAGTGACTTGATCATCGATATTCCTCCCAGTTGCAGTTTTGTTTGTTCTTACGCCGATGAATTTGCGCGTTTCCGGCCCGGCACCTCCCGCCGTACCCGTTGCGCGTTCAGGTGGCCGAATGCCGACCCGATCCCCTCCTTTGTTGCCCGGCTAGTCTCGCAAAAACTATCATATTATACATAATAAACAAGCATGAGCTGTCGCTTATGTATAATAAACAGCCTGCCATCTTCGGGGCGAAGTACCGCCCGGCGATAACTGGTAGCGCTACCATGACGCTGTGTAAAGGCCATTGCGTTGAAGCTCGCTTCAGCGCGCCGTGCTCTCACGTTGCTTGAGCTCGAAGCCGAGGTCGACGACCCGCTGTTCCGGCCTGTTGCCTTCGATCGCCGCAAGCGCCATGGCGACAGCCCGTCGGCCGATCTCGTAACGGTAGGTCCGAACGCTGGTGACCGACGGAAACGCCACTTCCATCATGTCGAGATCGTTGAAGCCGACGATTCCGATCGTCTTCGGCACGGCGATCGAAGCGCGATGGCATTCGAACAGCACGCCAAGGGCGATATCGTCATTGTTGCAGAACACGCCGTCGAGGCTCGGCACCTTGGCCAGCGCGTCGCGGAACAATTCGCGGCCGAGGGTGACGCTGGAGGGCACCGGCGTCGTGGTGGTGAGCCGCGCATCGAACAGGCCGGCCGCCTCCATCGCCGCGCGATAGCCGGCAAGCCGCCGCTGCGAACGCGGATCCATGCGCGCGCCGATAAAGCCGATCCGGCGATAGCCTGCCTCGATCAGATGTTCCGCAGCCGCCTTGCCGCCCTGGAAATGTGAGAAACCGACCATCATGTCGACCGGATCGGGCCCGGTCTCCATCACCTGCACCACCGGACAGCCTGCCGTTTCCAGCAGCTTTCGCGACGCCGGCGTCTGGTCGATGCCGGCCACGATCAGCGCCGCCGGGCGTTGCGGGCCGAACACCTGCAGCAGCCGCTCTTCCTCAAGGCCGGAATAGTGGGTGTTGCCGAGCTGGATGCGGAAAGGGCCGTCCGACAGGCTGTCGTAGATGCCGCGCACCACTTCGGCAAAGACGTTGTTGGTAAGCGACGGCACCAGGACGCCAAACACCTCGGCGCGCGCCGAAGCCAGCGCCCGCGCATTCGGGTCGGGCACATAGCCGAGCTCATTCACGGCGGACTCGATCTGGCGGCGCAGGTCTTCCGAGACACGCCCCGGCTCACGCAAGGCGCGCGACACGGTGATGGCGCCGACGCCGGCCTTGCGGGCGACATCGGCGATGGTCGGGCGGCCGCCGCCACGGCGTGAGCGCGGCTTGATCACCGTACTCGTCCCGACGCCGGGCAACCGCCCAGACGCGATCGTGAGACGATGTTCAGGGTCTTTGCCACTGCCGCCATGCCAACCTGGCCCATTGCACCTTGTCTGGCGTCGCGCAGCCTTCGGCTATTGTCAAGCGATGCCGGAAAGACTGATCCGTATCGCCGTGCTTCAGGCCGTCACGGCAGCGCTGCGCCGGGCCTTCCACAGCAGCAGCACCATGGCCGAAATGTTCAGCAGGTTCCAGCCGATGCCGTTGAGGAACGCGGCGGCATAGGAACCGGTCAAATCGTAGATCCAGCCCGACATCCAGCCGCCGATAGCCATGCCGAAGATGGTCGCCATCATGACGATGCCGACGCGCTGGCCAGCCTCCTTGGCTGGCATATATTCGCGCACGATGATCGCATAACAGGGCACGATGCCGCCCTGCGACAGACCGAAGACCAGCGAGACGACATAGAGCGAGGCAAGCCCGTCGAACGGGATATAGAACAACAGCGAAAGGCATTGCAGCACAGAGCCGATCAGCAGGGTTTTCACGCCGCCGATGCGATCGGCAAGGAAGCCCGAGCCAAGCCGGCTGACGACGCCCGCCGCCAGCATGATCGACAGCATATCGGCGCCATGCGCGACGCCGTAGCCGAGATCCATGCAGTAAGCGACGATATGGACTTGCGGCATCGACATCGCAACGCAGCAGCCGAGCCCGGCGACGATGAGCAGCGCCTGCAAGGCCGCCGGCGACAGCGAGATCGGCTGGACCACGCGGCTGCCTAGCGACCCGGGAGCCGCCTGAGGTGGTGCGCCGCGCCGGAGCAGCAGGACCAGCGGCACCATGGTGACCAGGCAGACGACGCCGATCGCGGCATAGGTGAAGCGCCAGCCTTGCGCCTGCATGACATAGGGCATCGCCGTCGGCCAGATCGCTCCGGCGAGATAGTTGCCGGACGCGGCAGCCGTCACCGCGACGCCGCGGCGCCGATTGAACCAGTGCGAGATGTCTGCGATCAAAGGGCCGAAGATCGCCGACGAGCCGACGCCGATCAACAGGCCCTGGACCAGGGTGAACTGCAGGATCGAACTGGTCAGCGACGCCAGCAGGAAGCCGGCGCCAAGTGTAATCGCGGCAATCAGCGCCGGGATCCAATACCCCATGCGGTCGATGGCGCGGCCGAACAGCACATTGCCGGCGGCAAAGCCGACCATGGTCGCGGTGTAGGGCATCGAGGCAGCGGCGCGATCGACGCCGAATTCTGCCTGCACGGCGGGCAGCACCACGACCACCGCCCACATGCCGACCCCGCCGATCGTTGCCAGCAGCATCGAGATGCCGAGTCGTATCCATGCGTAGGTGCTGTCGATGCCGGAACTTCCTGCCTGGCTTGAGACGATTGGGGTCAAGGCGTTTCCTGTCCGCAGTTCTTGAATCGGCGGTTCTGACCACTATCGGCGCATTCGCATCGCCGAGCAGCGCCACGACAGGCAAATCCGTGGCTCCAGGGATTCGGGCCGAGGTGGAACAGGGGTGCGCCATAAGGCGTTTTCCCGGCAACGACCTAGTGGAAGGAGTTTGCCATGACCGCGCAACGGAAATGGTCCGCCGACGTCACCGAGCACAGCGACGCGCTGGACCTAGAGGAACACATCTTCGAATCCCACGATCCCAAGAAGATCGCCGCCTCTTTGAAGCGATCGGCCGAGCACAGCGATCGACGCAAGGCAGGGCCGTTTCAATCCGCCATGTCGATGCTGAATTTCTACATCAACCGCGCCGGCAAGAACCTGCCGGCGGCGCAGAAGAAAGTGCTGGAGGACGCAAAGGACGAGCTGCGTGCCCTCTTCGGGCGCCCCAAAGAGGACTAGGGTTAACATTGGTTCTGCCAAATTCGGCTGAACTGGACCTAGTGACAGGGCCTCTTTGTCGCCAGTTTGCAGGCTCGGCTTGTATTCCCAAGCCTGCAAAAGCCTGGCGTCATGACGGTCAAGATCGGCATCAATCCCATCACCTGGAGCAATGACGACGTTCCGGCGCTTGGCGGCGATACGCCCTTGGAGACCTGCCTGTCGGAAACCGCGCAGGCCGGCTACCGCGGCACCGAGCTCGGCGGCAAATTTCCGCGCCAGGCTGAAGTGCTTGGGCCGCTCCTGTCCTCCTATGGCCTGGAACTCGTCTCCGGCTGGTATGATGGCCGCATTCTCGACCGCACGGTCGACGAGGAATTCGCGGCGATTACCCCACATCTGCAGCTGTTGCGCGACCTTGGCGCCAGGATCGTCGTCTACGCCGACACCTCGCGCGGTCGCCATGACGGCATTTTCGCGCCGATCTCCGAGCGTCCGCGGCTCGCCGACCGGGACTGGCCGTCCTATGGCGAGAAACTGACCGCCCTCGCCGACCGCATGGCCGCATTCGGGGTCGGCATGGCCTTCCACCACCACATGGGCACCATTGTCGAGACGGACGATGAAGTCGACAGGCTGATGACGGCGACGGGCCGAAGCGTCGGCCTGTTGTTCGATACCGGCCACTGCCTGTTTTCGGGCGGCGACCCGCAATCGCTGCTGCAACGGCATCTCGACCGCATCGTGCATTTCCACTGCAAGGACGTTCGCAGGGCGGTGCTGGAACGGGCACGCCGCGAGGACATGAGCTTCATGGCGGCGGTAATGGACGGCATTTTTACCGTGCCCGGCGACGGCTCGGTCGATTTCCTGTCATTGCTGAAACCCCTCGCCGCGCGCGGCTATGAAGGTTGGATCGTTGTCGAAGCTGAGCAGGATCCGGCCAAGGCACATCCGCTGACCTATGCCAGCAAAGGCTATTTCTCGTTGCTCGCCACCGCCCGCGAAGCCGGTTTCGAAGTGGCGACGCGACAGGCAGACTGACCGGACCGTATTGCGAGCCGGAGGAACATGATGGGCGCGCGCCTCGATGGGGTTAGCGACGCGAAAGCGCCCGGCGATCCGCGCCGTCTTGCTCCCTGTGCGGCGCGGATCGCAGAATCCCGGCTCCGGATTTCAAACCCCGACTTTCAAGCTTGAGGCCGGCCGGAAGCCGTGCCTTGATGCAACCGAGGAGGAGCGACATGGCTTTCGAAGCTGCGCTTGGCATGGAACGGCTTTGCACCATCCGGGAGATCGCCGAGAAGGCGGAACTTGGCGCCGCCACCGTGCATCGCGCGCTGAAGAACAGCCGCGAGATCCGCCCCGAAACCAGGCGACTGGTGCTCGATACCGTCTGCCGGCTCAACGAGGAAAAGATCGCCCGCGCCGCCCGGTTCGTCGGGGGATAGTGCCGTGGCCGACCACATGCGCCTTTCCCTCGACATCATGTCGGTCGACCGCGCTTCGGAAGAACCGATGCATCGTCAGATCTACGGCGCGTTGCGACGCTTCATCCTTGACGGCCAGATCCCGCAGAACACGCTGCTGCCGTCGACGCGCTCGCTGGCCGAAGATCTGAAGGTCGGGCGCAACACGGTCATCGCCGCCTATGACCAGCTCCTCGCCGAAGGTTTCATCGAGGCGCGTGCCGGATCGGGTACCTGGGTGGCGCCGATCCAGCAGAACCGTCCCTTGGCGTCGCTGCGCGCCGGTCTGGCAGCGCCGCAAAAGCTGTCGCGGCGTGGCCAGACCATCGTCAACGGCCCGCAACCGCCGCGCAATGCCGGCGTCATCAATTTCCATCCGGGCGTGCCTGAAACGGCATCGTTTCCGTTCACCATCTGGTCAAGCCTTCTGGTGCGCAATGCACGCAGCCGCGACGAGAGCCTGCTTGGTTATCTCTCCTTTGCCGGCCACCCCGGCCTGCGTCAGGCTATTGCCTCGACCATCGGCCTGTCGCGCGGCATCAGCTGCACCGCCGACCAGGTGATCATCGTCACCGGCGCGCAGGCAGCGCTCGATCTCGTCTCGCGCGTGCTGATGGACGAAGGCGACCATGTCTGGATGGAGGAGCCCGGCTATCTCGGCGCCAAGAGCGCCTTTCTCGCCAGCGGCGCCAGATTAGCACCGTTGAAGGTCGACCGGCGCGGCTGGCATCTTGCCGATCCGGAGCTGCCGCCGCCGCGGCTGATCTATGTGACGCCATCCTGCCAATGGCCGTTCGGCACCATCATGCGCATCGAGGAGCGGTTGCAGCTGCTCGACATCGCCGAACGCAACGGCGCCTGGATCGTCGAGGACGACTATGACGGCGAATACCGGTTCCGCGGCCGGCCGGTGCCGGCGCTGCGCGGGCTCGATCATGCCGACCGCGTTGTCTATATCGGCAGCTTCGGCAAGACGCTGATCCCGGCGCTGCGCATCGGTTATCTGATCGTGCCGCGCGAATTGTCGGTGCCGTTCGACCGGGCGGTGAGCATCACCGGCCAGTTCGCGCCGCTGATCCTGCAGGCAACGGTCAACGACTTCATCACGCAGGGCTATTTCGCCACACACCTCAAGCGCACGCGCCGGCTCTATGCGCGCCGGCAGGCGAACTTCGTCAAGCTGTGCCAGGAGCATCTGGCCGAATGGCTGACCGTCACGGAAAACGATTCCGGCATGCAGCTGCTGGCGAGCTTCGTCAGGCCCTACAACGACAGTGACGTGGTCGCTGCCGCCCTCAAGGAGGGGCTCGACGTCCAGGGCATCTCCATCAACTACCACTCTACTGAACCCGAGCACGGCCTGCTGCTCGGCTATGCGGCGATGGACGAACGCCAGATCCTGCGTGCCGTGCTGGCGCTGCGCGCCGCGTTTCTGAGGTTGGACAGAAGCTAGGGCAAGCGCGTCATCTCGTTCACCGCGGTTGCAACAATCGCCCGAGGCGATTAGAAATACGCCATCGGTCTTGGTCCTTCGCCGCGTTCGCGCAAGGAGCCACTCACAAGGCCGAACCTCCCCGAAAACCAGAAGCATGCCGCCGCCGTATGAGCCGGCGACGCATTCATCTGAATCATGAGGATTCCATGAGAATCGCATCCTGTGCCTGCGGGCAACTGAGGATCTCCTGTGAGGGAGACCCGCGACTGGTCGCGCAATGTCACTGCCTCGACTGCCAGAAACGGACCGGCAGCACATACGGCGTCGCCGCCTTCTTCGCGCGCGACAAGGTTGAAGCCCACGGCGACGCCAGTACCTACAGGCGGTCGGCTCGGAGCGGCCATCACGTCACTTTCCATTTCTGCCCGGGCTGCGGCTCGAGCGTTTTCTGGGAGCCCGAGCGAAAGCCAGAATGGATCGCCGTCGCGGTCGGCTGCTTCGCCGATCCCGCCTTTCCGGTCCCGGCGCACGTTGGGTGGGAAGAACGGCGTCATTCCTGGGTTTCCGGTTAGCGACGCCAACCAGCCGGGGCAGCTTTATCTTACTGGTTGATCTCGGGTTCAACGAGCTTCGCCAGATTTCGCAGCGACTCCTGCCAGCCGAGATAGCAGGCCTCAACCGGGATGGCGTCTGGAATACCGGCCTGCGTGATATTCACTTCGGTACCGACCGACACTTTCTTCAATGTCACGGTCACCTCGATCTCGCCGGCCAGGTGGGGGTCGTCGAACCGGTCGGTGTAGCGCAGTTGCTCATTGGGCACGAGCTCGACATATTCGCCGCCGAACGAGTGGCTGTCGCCGGTGGTGAAGTTGCGGAAGGACATTTTGAACGTACCGCCGACTTTCGCCTCGAAGTGATGAACCGTGCAGGTGAAGCCGTTCGGCGGAAGCCATTTCGCAAGTGCATCCGCTTCGAGGAACGCGCGGTAGACTTTCTCCGGACTGGTTGTCAGAACGCGGTGCAGACGTACGGTGCCGGGCATATCGCTAATCCTCCATGTTGGTGATCGATGCCCCCTAGGACGAGCGGAGCCCGGCCTATCCGACACGGGCCTGCGTATTTTTTGACGACCGGTTATGCCGCCGGAATCTTCGCCCGGCCGCCGGACATGGAACTCGGCCGCAGCGTAGCAAATCGCGCCGGATCTGGTCTAGTTCACACTGTCGAACTTCTGCAGATCAACCGGTGCCGCCTTGCGCAATTCGACATCATCGAGCGAAGCATTCTCCAGCGCCACCCGCGCCGCCGCGTCGATGTTGTGGATCATGTCCTGAATGTCGGTATCGCTGTGCACTGGGTTCATGGCGACCATCACGGTGCGGTTGAGGATGTCGAGCGAGCGCTTGCCGAGGTCGTCGGAATAATCCAGCCGCAGGCCCTGGTTCTCGGGCAGTGCGTAAGGGTTGAGCGCCGGATGATGCGCGCCTTCATGCATCAGCACCTGGTCCCACTGGGTGAAATTGTGACGGCCGGTCTTGCCGGCGACGACGCTGGGAATGGTCTTCGAAAAAGTCTGCGCCGCCTGCTCGCTCGGCAGCAGGTACATCACCTGTGCGGCACAATCGTCGTCCGCGCTGTTCATCGGCGACGGCGTCAGCCCGAGATTGCTAAGGTGGCGGGTACCGGCCAGCACCGTCTTCTTCTCGGCGCGCATCGCCTCGATGATGCCGTCCAGCCGGTCGAGCTGGACGTTGAGCATCGCCCCCATCAGCTCCGAGGCTCGGGCGCCGATGCCGGCGAAGGGTTTGATGCTGTCGCTCCTGCCCTGCCAGTAGAAATGGCAAGGGTCGATGGCGCAGCGCGCCCGCTCCGCCACTTTCGGATCGCTGGTGGCGATGCCGCCGCCCTCGCCCGAGGTTATATTCTTGAAGTAGTTGAAGGAATAGGCACCGGCATGGCCGATCGAGCCGAGCTTACGGCCCTCATAGCCGCCGCCGATGCCCTGGCAGACATCCTCCAGCACCAGCAAGCCGCGCTTGGCAGCGATGTCCATGATCGCATTCATGTTGCAGGCCGCGCCCCACATATGCACCGGGATCACCGCCCTGGTGCGCGGCCCGATGGCTTCGCGCAAGGCGATGGGATCGATGGTCAGGCTCTCGTCGATGTCGACGATGACGGGAATGGCCCCGACCGAGAGCACCGCGGTCGCGGTCGCCATATAGGTGTGCGCAGGCACCAGCACTTCGTCCCCCGGGCCGATGCCGAGGCCGATCAGGCCGGCCGCGAGCCCATAGGTGCCGCTGGCGGCCAGCGCGAAATGCTCGACGCCAAGATGCTGCGCATAGCGGGCCTCGAAGCGGTCGCATTCGCTGTCCTTGCCGTAACGAAACAACGCGCCCGAGCGGATCACCCTGGCAATGGCTTCGATTTCCTCTTCGCCGGCGGTGTACATGACAGGCCTCCAAGTTACTTGGTAGTTTGGGTCACTTGATAATGTGGTCGCTTGATGGTGTGGACAGCTGTAGGCTTGTCGGCACAGTTTGAAAGAACCACTCCGCCGCTATTCGACCAAGCCATCTGCGCCCGGAAGACGGTTCCTATGATTGGTTTTGAACCCTGATTGGGGAAATCGGCAGCTAAGTGTCTCAGCCGGCAGGCAAATTGTACCCATCCGAATTCGCCAAAGTGGCCCTGTCGGAAAGGCAGGTTTCGGCGTTCCATTCCGGCCAGTTGGGCAAACGGTTGGTTCCATGAAATACGGGACACACTTTGGAAGACCCCCGAAGCCGGTATGCCGGCGGGAAGGCGGCCATTCGTGAACGCCGCCGGCTCCAGCAAACGGATCGTGCTCCACGAGGACGATGTCGGCATGTGCCACGGCGCCAACAGCGCCTTCCTCGAATTGAGCGGACTGGGTGTCTGCAGTTCCGGCGCGGTGATGGTGCCGTGCCCGTGGTTCCTCGAAATGGCCGAAAGCGCCGTCGCCAACCCTGGCCTCGATCTCGGCGTCCACCTGACGCTGAACAGCGAGAAGCAGCATTACAAATGGCGGCCGTTGACCGCGCCGTCGCGGGCGGCGGGCCTGACCGACGAGTTCGGCTTCTTGTGGCCCGACGTGGCGACCACGCGCCGCAAGGCGGTGCCGCAGGCGGTCGAGGCCGAGCTTCGCGCCCAGATCGACACCGCCTATCGCGCCGGCATCGACGTCACCCATCTCGACGCGCATATGGGCGCGGCATTGTCGCCGGAATTCTGCGACATCTACATCAAGCTCGGGCTCGAATATCAGCTGCCCGTGCTGCTGACCAAGACCCTGTCCGCCTATTCCCCCAACGACAATCTGGTCGGCGTCACCGAGGAGGCGTTCCAGCGCGGCGTGGCGCTGGCCCGCGCCGGCGGCTTTGCCATTTTCGACGCCGCGATCCAGACGACCTGGGGCCGGCCACGTTCCAGGCCGATCGAGCCGGCTTACAAAGCGCTCATCGAGGGTGTGCGCGAGGGCCTGACCTTCTTTTGCCTGCATTGCAACGCGCCCGGTGAACTCGAGCTGATCGAGCCGCGCTCCGCCTATATCCGCACCGAAGAGTACGAGCTGTTCCGCGACCAGGGCTTTCGTGACTGGCTCGCCGCGCAGCCGCTCGAAGTCATCGGCATGAAGCCGTTGCGCGAGGAGCTTCGCGCAACGCTCTCGGCCGGGCGATCATCAACAACGGCCCGCGGCAGCAACGCGGGCGAACAGCGACTTGCGTCGGCAAAGGCCCGCAAAGCGGCCACCCGATCCACGACGTGAGCCGATCGTCGCGGCCGGAAAACGGCGCCAGAGGGATTGGACAAGGGATTGGAACTGCAACGACAAATGGGAGAATAAGATGAAAACTCTTCTGAAAGTGGCATTGGGCGCCTTCGTTTCGGCGGGCCTGATGACAGGTATCGCGCATGCCGCGGGCCTCAAGGATCCGAAGGACGTCCGCATCACCTTCGTGGTGCATGGGTCGGCGTCCGATCCCTATTGGTCGGTGGTCAAGCGCGGCGTCGATGACGCGGCCGCCCTCACAGGCGCCAAGGTCGAATATTACGCGCCGCAGGTCTTCGACGTGGTCGAGCAGGCCCGGCTTCTGGACGCCGCCATCGCCACCAAGCCGGACGGCATCGCCGTCTCCATCGCCGACGCCAATGCGCTCGGCAAATCGGTCAAATCCGGGCTTGCCGCCAACATTCCCATGGTGGTTCTGGATTCCGGCGAAAAGGAAGGCGCCGAGCTCGGCACGACGCTCTATGTCGGCACCGTGTCCGAATATGATTCCGGCAAGAAGGCCGGCGAGCGGCTGGCCAAGGAAGGCACGCTCAAGGTCGTCTGCATCAACCACGAGGTCGGCAATGTCAGCCTCGACCAGCGCTGCCAAGGCCTCAATGACGGGCTGAAGCCCTCCGGCGGCGGCACCGAGGTTCTGGCCGTGGCGCCGGATCCGGCCGACATCCAGCGCCGCACCGAAGCCTATCTGTCGGCGCATCCCGACACGCAGGCGGTCTTTGCGCTCGGCGCCACCGCCGCCAACCCACTGATCCCGATGTTCCGCGACAAGGAACTGTTCGGCAAGCTCAAGCTCTACACTTTCGACATCAGCCCGGAGGTTCTCGACTCGGTCGTGGCCGGCGAAATTGGCTTCGGCATGGACGCCCAGCAATATCTGATGGGCTATCTGCCGGTGATCTATCTGGTCGAGCAGGCGACGCACGGCTTCTGGCCGCAGAACAACGCCTATACCGGACCGCTGTTCATAGACTCGCCGGAAAAAGCGAAGGCGATCCTGGCCCTCGCCAAAGAGGGCATCCGCTAGGCAAGCGCTCCGATGGAACGGGAGAACGCGCCAAGCGCTCTCCCGATCCGTTCGAAGATTGCGAATTGAGCGATTGGAGAGCCTAATGGCGGTCGTGGAAGACAAGGCGATACCTCCAGCTGAGCTGAAGGCGACCGACCGCTTCGGCATGACGTCGAAGCGGGCCGCCGGCGCCGACGAGCGGCTGGCCAGCACCGGCAAGCTGACCCAGTGGCTGCGCCGCCCGGAAGCCGGTGCTGCCGGCGGATTGCTTGCGACGATCATCATCTTTGCGCTGCTGCCGGGCGCGGCAAACCTCTATTCGCTGCAGGGATCGATGACCTTCCTGACGCTGTCGGCGGAGCTCGGCATCGTCGCCACCGCGGCAGCACTTCTCATCATCGCCGGCGAGTTCGATCTTTCGGTCGGCTCCATGGTCGGCTTCGCCGGCGTCGTCATCGGGCTGACGGTAAAGTACTGGGGCCTGCCGCTATGGGGCGGCATCGCCTGCGCCTTCGCCGTCGCCATCCTCACCGGCTATCTCAACGGCCTGATCGTGGTGAAGACGCGCCTGCCCTCCTTCATCGTCACGCTCGCCACGCTCTATATCCTGCGCGGACTGTCGATCGGCATCACCCGCGCCGTCACCGGCCGCACCCAGATCCCCTACATCCTCGAAGGCGCACCGGACCCGGCAACGGCCGGCATTTTCAACGGTCATCTGCTCACTGGCCTGTTCCACTGGATGGGCGCGCAAGGCTGGATCGCCACCCGCAGCGACGGCATCCCCTTCGTCGCCGGCATTCCGATGTCGATCGTCTGGTGGCTCGGCCTGACGGCGCTGGCCGGCTATGTGCTCACCCAGACGAAATACGGCAACTGGATCTTCGCTACCGGCGGCGACCTGATCGCAGCCCGCAACGTCGGCGTGCCGGTCGATCGCGTCAAGATCAGCCTGTTCATCTACACTGCCTGCGCGGCGACGCTGCTTGCCACCATCCAGGTGATGGAGGCGGGCTCCGCCGACACCACGCGCGGCCTGCTCAAGGAATTCGAGGCGATCATCGCCGCCGTCATCGGCGGTGTGCTGCTCACCGGCGGCTACGGCACCGTCTATGGCGTGCTGTTCGGCGCGCTGATCTTCGGGCTGGTGCAGATGGGCATCTTCTACACCGGCATCGACACCGACTGGTTCAAGGTCTTCCTCGGCATCGTCATCCTGATGGCCGTGCTGGTCAACAACTACATCAGGCTGAAGGCGCTGGGACGCGGAGGTGGCAAATGACTGCGCCAGCCCAAATGAGCGAACCGGCCCGAACGACCGAACCGGCAATGGAACTGCGCGGCGTCAGCGTCAATTTCGGCTCGGTGCGCGCGCTCCAGGACATCGACATCAAGGTCTATCCGGGCGAGGTCCACTGCCTGCTCGGCGACAACGGCGCCGGCAAGTCGACGCTGATCAAGGTTCTGTCGGGCGTCTACCGGCCGAGCAAGGGCGAAATCCTGGTCGACGGCAAGCCGGTCACCTTCCGCAGCCCGCGCGACGCGCAGGAGCTCGGCGTGGCAACCGTGTTCCAGGATCTCGGCATGATCTCGCTGATGTCGATTACCCGCAACTTCTTCCTCGGCCGCGAGCCGACCAAAAGCAGCCTTCCCTTCTCGCGCATCGACAAGGAGCGCGCCAACACCATCGCCAGGCAGGCGATGGCCGATATCGGCATCGACGTACGCGATCCGACGCAGGCCGTCGGCACGCTGTCGGGCGGCGAGCGCCAGTCGGTGGCAATCGCCCGCGCCGTGCATTTTGGCGCGCGCGTGCTGATCCTCGACGAGCCGACCTCCGCACTCGGCGTCCACCAGGCGGCGATGGTGCTGAAGTTCATCATCGAAGCACGCATGCGGGGTCTGGCCGTGATCTTCATCAGCCACAACATCCACCATGCCTATCCGGTCGGCGACACCTTCACACTGCTCAACCGCGGCCGCAATCGCGGCACCTACGCCAAGTCGGAGATTTCGCGCGACGAGGTCATCTCGATCATGTCGGGCGGTGAGGATCTGAAGGCGGTCGAGGCCGAGATTGCCGGCCTGCTCGCCCAGATCGGCAACCGGCCGCCTGCGGCGCCTTGAGCCGACAATCGGACATTGCGGGGAATGATGGCATGAGCAGGTTACGCGTCGGGGTCGTCGGCGCCGGCATGATCTCGCAGGTCGAGCATATCCCCAATCTGCTGCGCCTCGGCGAATTGTTCGAGCTGGTCGGCGTCGCCGATCCCTCGAGGATTTCGCGGCAGTTCGTCACCGACACCCATGGCATTGCCAATTTCGAAACGATCGACCAGCTCTTCGACCAGCGCCTCGACGCGGTGGTGATCGGCTCGCCGGACCCGCTGCACCACGAACAGGTGCTGACGGCGCTGGCGCTTGGCCTGCATGTCTTTTGCGAGAAGCCGCTCTGCTATTCGCTGGCGGAAATCGCCGAGATCATCGCCGCGCGCGACGCCGCCAGGAAAATCGTGCAGGTCGGCTACATGAAGCGCTTCGACCCTAGCTACCGGCTGGCGCTCGCTTCGCTGCCAGGGACATCAGGCACGCTGCGCTCGGTCTCGGTGGAAGTGAACGATCCCGACGCCTGGCCGTTCATTGCCCATCAGCCCTACAGGCGCGGTACCGATATCCCCAACGACTTGATCGCCGCCGTCGCCGCCAAGCAGAAGCGCCAGGTCGAAGAGGCCGTCGGCGTGCATCTGACCGACCTCGCTTTCCGTGGATTTACCGGCGCTTACAGCTCGGCCTTGATTCACGACGTCAATGCCGTCCATGGCCTGCTCGACGCGCTCGGCGTGCCGGACGGCGAAGTCGTCGGCGCGCAGATCTTCGCCGGTGGCGACGGCGGCCAGGGCGCCGTCAGGCTGCTTGACGGGCAGGCACTGTGGACCATGACCCACCTCACCGTGCCGAAGCTCGCCGACTACAAGGAGCGGATCACGCTGTTCTTCGACGATGCCAGCCTCGAGCTCGAATTCCCCTCGCCCTGGCTCAACCATCATCCGACGCGGCTGACGGTGACGACGTCGGACGGTCACACGCTGTCGACGAAAGATTTGCGTGCCGGCTATGCCGAAGCCTTCGTCGAGGAGATGCGCGGCTTCTGGGGAGCGATCGTCAATGGCGATGCCGTGGTCAACCCACCCGAACACGCCGCCCGCGACCAGGCGCTGCTCCTCGGCCTGACCCGGCAGCATCTCGCGACCGCACCTTTCGACTGAGTGCCTGTGGCCGAACGGCAGCTACCTGGACTTGATCACGCTGTCGGTATTGGCCAGCAGCTTGCGCACCGCATTGCGTGCCGCGTCCGGCCGCTGCAGGCGGATGCTCTTCTCGATTGCCTCATGCAGCCTCTGCGCATGCTGCAAATCGTCGAGCTCCCGCGTGGTATAAGCAAATAGATGATCGAATGCCGATTCGATCAGCACGCCGAGCGGCACCAGCAGATCGTTGCCGGAAGCGCGCAGGATGGCGAGGTGAAACCGCGTGTCGGCGCGGGTGCGCTCCTGCAGGTTGGTCGCCTCGCCCATCTCGCGGCAGGCCTGGCTGATCTCGGCCATCTGCTCGTCGGTGCGCCGCATGGCGGCAAAGGCGCTGGCCTCCGGCTCGATGATATGGCGGAATTCCTGCACGGTCCTGAGGAACACCTCGCGGTCCGGCGAGGTCGCGTACCAGGCCAGCACGTCGCGATCGAGCAGGTTCCAGCGCTCCTTAGGCTCGACCCAGCTGCCGATTTTGGGACGTGACGACAGCAAACTCTTCGCCATCAGCATTTTGATGGCTTCGCGCACCGCCGAGCGGCTGACGTCGAAGGTCTCGGACCATTTGGCTTCGTTGGGCAGGATGGTTCCCGGCGGATAATCGCCGCGCACGATCCTCAGCCCGATCTCGTTGGCCAGCGAGGCATGCACGCTCGACCCCGGCATGCGTGCCGCATCAGCCCGGCGAACACCGCTGGTGCGTTCGGCGAACGCCTCGGCCGCTGTCTTTCCCTTATCCGGCTTCGCGTCCCGCATGGCTCCACAAAGTCCGGATTTGGAGACGTGTCAAGGAGATGAAATCGACGGCAGTGTCTCCGTTTGATTTTCCGCCTCCGTCGCCTCGCCGACACTGCGCTTTGCCGAGCGCTCACGCCGGAGAGGCACGAACGGCTTTTCTTTGTCCCGGCTGATTGTCCCGGCTGAATTCCTCGATCAGGAAATCAAGGAAGACGCGGATTTTCGGGGCGAGATGCTGCCGCGCCGGATAGACCGCGTAGAGCGTGGTTTCGACCTTGTCCCAGTCATCCAGGGCCGATTGCAGCCGGCCTGCTTTCAGGTCGCTCTCGACATAGGGATAGGGGATCAGGCTGACGCCGAAGCCGGCGCGCAACGCATCGCGCACGGCAAGGCTCGAGGAGACCGAATATCGTCCGTCGATGGCGATCCGCTCGCTGCCGCCGTCCTTGCGGAACTCCCATATGTCCGCATGTCCCGAGAGGCTGAACCGGATGCAATTGGCCGCCTTCAAATCGGCAGGCGTTTTGGGCCGGCCATGCTTCTCGAAATAGGACGGAGCTGCGCAAAGCACGTGCGGCATGACCGCAAGCTTTCTCGCTACCAGGCTGGAATCCTCGAGATTGTCGCTGCCGCGAATGGCAAGGTCAAATCCCTCCCGCACGATATCGACGCGCCTGTCGTCAAGATGCAGGTCGAGTTTCAAATCGGGATAGCGCGATAGGAACGCGGGGATGGCAGCCGAAAGCCGCGTCAGCGTGACGGTCATCGGTGCGCTGACCCGCAACGTGCCGCTCGGCGCCGTCTTGATCGGGCCGAGGACCTGGTCGGCCCTGGCCAGCGCATCGAGCCCCTGCGTGACATGCTCCAGATAGATCCTGCCTTCTTCGGTCAAGGCCATGCGCCGCGTCGTCCGGTTGATGAGCCGCACCCCCAGATGCGCCTCCAGCTCGGCGATGTTCTTGCTGATCGCAGGAGGAGAAAGACCGAGCCGCCGCCCGGCTTCGGCAAAGCTGTTCAGTTCAGCCACGTGGCGGAAAACCTGCAACGCCGTCAGGCGATCCATCGCACCATTCTCTTTCAGTAAACAATGTCTTTCAATTGTCGCATATTATCGCTCGTTGGTAAATTCTCTATCTGCTTCCCGAATGGCTTACTCAATTTCGGAATGACATGATGACCAACCCCACGATCTCCCTTATCGAGCGACGCATGTCGGCCAATCGGTTCGATGCCTCGCATGCATTGACGGATGCCGAGGTCGAGGAACTGGCACGCCTCGCAACGCGCGCGCCAACCGCCTACAACCTTCAGAATTGGCGGTTCATCGCGGTGCGGACGCCGGAAGCAAAGGCGCGGTTGCGTAGCGCGGCCCATGGCCAGGCCAAGGTGCAGGAAGCAGCGGTCACCTTCATCGTCTGCGGCGTACTGCCCGACCACGCTGCCCTCAATGCAAGGCTGCTTCCTTTCGTCGAAGCCGGCTTCATGCCGGCGGATATGGCTTCGGGCTGGCAGGAAGGCGCCCGCGCCCAATATGCCGATCCTCGGGCGGCCCGCGACGAAGCCGTGCGCTCGGCGACGCTTGGCGCTGCAACGCTGATTTTCGCAGCCGAAGCGCTGGGGCTCGTCGCTGGTCCGATGGGAGGCTTCGATGCCGAAGGCGTGGCCCGCGAGTTTGGCCTTGGACTGAATGAAGTGCCGGTGATGCTCATCGCGGTCGGCCGCGCCGCGTCCGGAAACTGGCCGCAAAAGCCCCGCCGCCCTCTTGCCGAAGTACTGGAAATCTTATGAAAACGCACCGTTCCGATCTGTTGCTTACAGCCATTGCACCCGCAATATGGGGCAGCACCTATATCGTCACCACGCAGTTCCTGCCGAACTTTTCGCCGATGACGGTTGCGATGCTGCGAGCCCTGCCCGCCGGATTGCTGCTGCTGGCGATCGTTCGGCAACTGCCGACGGGCATCTGGTGGCTGCGCAGTTTCGTCCTCGGAGCCCTCAACATCTCGATCTTCCTGAGCCTGTTGTTTGTCGCCGCCTACCGGCTTCCGGGCGGGGTCGCCGCCACGGTGCTGTCGGTCCAGCCGTTGATGGTGATTTTCCTCGCCGCTGTCCTGCTTGGCAGCCCTGTCCGTCGGTTGGCGATTGTCGCCGCCCTTGTCGGGATCGCAGGTGTTGCGTTGCTGGTGCTGACCCCGAACGCGACGCTCGATTTAATCGGCGTTGCCGCCGGCCTCGCCGGGGCGGCCTCAATGGCCTTCGGCAGCGTGTTGGCCCGCAAGTGGCAACCGCCAGCATCGCTGCTGGCCTTTACGGCATGGCAATTGACTGCCGGTGGTCTCCTTCTCGTTCCGGTGGCGCTGCTTTTCGAACCGTCCGTCCCAATCCCGACCGGCGCCAACCTGCTTGGACTGGCGTGGCTCGGGCTGATCGGTGCGGCGCTGACCTATGTCCTCTGGTTCCGGGGCATTGCGCGACTGGAATCCGCAGTGGTGTCGTCGCTGCTTTTCCTCAGCCCGGTGACCGCCGTGCTGCTTGGATGGGTATTCCTGGACCAGACGCTGACCTTGCCTCAAATCGCCGGCGTCGTTTTCGTCATCGGCAGCATCTGGCTGGCTCAACGCCCTAGCCGGAACGAGTCCTGAGCCTGGATGGGAGTGAGTCAGTTGGAAATCAACCGCCAGATCGTCCAATAGTAGACTGCCACATGCGCCGCTTCGAATGCTGCCAGTGTAACTGCAAAGACTCCGACCAAAGCGACGGAAGGATGCCGGTCGAGCCATGACGGTGGCTGGTCGCCATCGCTCTCTTTAAGACCTGCGAAAACCGGTCTCCAGGTAGCGATGGCGCGAAGCCCCGTCCAGACAGCGGCCCAGATCAAAACAAATTCGAGGGGGAAGCCCCGAGCGGCGAAATAAATCGGACCGATCACAGACACCAATGGAACAAGTAGGTTCATTTAGCGGGGGCGCTTCTTGTAACGGTTCATCGGCTTTTCTGCCTCTTGGCTTCGACTAACGCAACGATATCGCAAATCTCCCAGAGCTCGCCGGTTACGCCAGCGGCCATCGCCGGGTTCATGCGAAGCGAAGCATGAATGCGCACAAAATTGTAATACATGAATAAACATGAAGTGGAGAGCAACCGCGTTGGCGTGAGCCTCCCGGGTAATGGTGCGGATAGATTGGCCCTCGACCAGCAGGTGAAGGATTTTGGAACGGTCGCGGTGCGAGGTTGTTCATCCCTTCACTCTGGCAGAGCGGAGCTTTAGTCAAGCGATAGGGTCACTTTCCCTGGCCCGCCAACTTGTATCGGCGGATCGTTCGGCACTATGGTCAACCGGCGGAGGATCTGCCGATGCCACAACGTCCTTATGATGAGCGCCTGCTCCGTCAGGCGTTCGAAGTCGCGCGCAAGGCCCGCGATGCTGGCGAACATCCCTTTGGTTCGCTCCTCGCTGACAAGGACGGCAATGTGTTGCGCGAGCAGCCCAACGCTTACAAGGCCGGCGGGGGCGACCGCACCGCTCATGCCGAAAGGCTGCTGGCCGCGTGGGCGGGAATGAATGTCAGTCTCGAAAAGCTCGCCTCCTGCACCCTCTACACTTCGGCCGAACCTTGCGCGATGTGCTCCGGGACAATCTATTGGGCGGGCATCGGACGGGTCGTCTTTGGCCAGAGCGAACACGACCTCAAGCGGGTGACGGGTGCACATGTCGAGAACCCCACACTCGACCTGCCCTGCAGGATCGTCTTCGAAGCCGGGCAGCGTCCGACTGAAGTCGTCGGCCCGCTGCTTGCCGATGAAGCGGCGCAACTCCAGGCCGAATTCTGGAAAGACAAGTAGGGTCAGGACTCGTTGATTCAGAGGCAGAGGTGACTGCTGACGTGGACCACGACCTCAAGCAATTCCGGCAAAAGTGTGAAACGGTTTTCCGCCCGGAATTGCGTCAAAACAAAAAGATAGATCGGTTCGGCGTTTCCGTGAAACGATGAAACCGTTCCAATTTAAAGGCCTGTCAGCAATTTCTTAAGTAGAGCATTAAACGTTTGCTGCTCCGCCGGCGTCAGCACGGAGATTAATTGTTCTTCCAGCGCCGCCATTGGACCGATCAAATCGTCTATCGCGCGCTTGCCGCCAGTCGTCAGCGCAATTTGCTTGCCGCGCCGGTCGTTGGGATCGGGGCGTCGTTCAACCAGCCCGGCGCGCTCCAGCCGGTCCAGGCGGCTCGTCATGCCGCCCGAGGAGATCATTGCCGATTCGTAGAGCTGAGTAGGTGAGAGCATATAGGGTTCACCGGCGCGCCTGAGCGGCGTGAGCACATCGAACTCACCTACGTTCAGGCCCGCTTCTTTGAGCAACGGGTTCATGTGATCGCGGATAACCCGTGCGGCGGCGTCGAGCAGGCGACCTACCGTTTCAACAGGCAACGACGGAAGATCGGGGCGCTCGCGGGCCCATTGCTTAGCTGCGGCCTCGGCGCGATCCATGGCAAATATTCCCTTGGCAAAAAGTATCTTGCAATCAAGATACATTGCATCTACTAACATTGCAGCAAGACAATAGCGCAGCGCGCATCCCTGGAGAAGGCGAAATCGATGCCCAAAATGATTTTCGTGAACCTGCCTGTCCGTGACCTGTCGGCGTCGACGGCGTTCTACGTGGCGCTAGGCGGCACTGTGAACCCGCAATTTTCGGGCGAAAAATCCACTTCGCTCATGTTTTCGGACACGATCGGGGTGATGCTGCTGACCCATGACCACTACCGCGAATTCACTACACGCCCAATCGGCGACGCACGGCGCGACAGCCAGGCAATGATCGTCCTCACTGTCGATAACCGCGACGCCGTCGATGCAACGCTGACCAGCGCGGTTGCGGCGGGCGGTCGCGCCGATCCCAACCCGGCGCAGGATCTTGGCTTCATGTACAACCGCCACATCGAAGACCCAGACGGCTACGTCTGGGAAATCGTGTGGATGAACCAGACGGCAAACGCCTGAACGCAGGGTGTGGGTGCATCGGTCGTAGCGGTTCCTGAGCCTAGCCTCGTGACGAGCAATTCGGGGCTGGCCCAGCGCCAGCTCCGCGTCAGCTGCCTCCGTCAGCTCGTCTTGACGTATTTCCGCCAGCTGTGTTCCGGCCGGAAGCCGAGCATGTCGCGTGCCTTGCGGTTGGAGAGCAGCGTCTCGTATTCGTCCAGTTCGGCCTTGACCGGCACATTGGGGTAAAACCGCTTCAGCAGTTCGGCTGTCGGCAGGTCGGACGAGGTGTCGTCATTGGCGGCATTGAACACCTGGTAGCCGAGCCCGTCCTTCTCGATGGCGCGCAGCGTGATCTGACCGAGGTCGCGCGCGTCGATATAGCTCCAGGCGATGCGCTTGCGGAAACCCGGATCGGCGAACCATTTCGGAAACAGCGAATATTCATGCGGCTCGATGACGTTGCCGATGCGCAAGGCATAGATGTCGGTGCCATCGCGTTGTGCAAACGCCCGCGCGGTCTTCTCGTTGACGACCTTGGACAGCGCGTAGCTGTCCATCGGATCGACGTCGTACTCCTCGTCGAGCGGGAAATGCGTCGGGTTGCGCGGCTCGTTGGCGAAGACCAGGCCATAGGTCGTCTCGCTGGAGGCGATCACCACCTTGCGGATGCCGAGCTTCACCGCGGCTTCGATGACGTTGTAGGTGCCGAGCGCGTTGATGCGGAACACCTCGTTGTCGGGCGTGATCATGATGCGCGGGATGGCCGCGAAATGCACCACTGCATCGACCGGCTGTGAACGCAGCGACGGGTCGAATTCATGCAGGCCCATATAGCTCGACAGCGCATTGAACACCTGCCCGCTATCGGTGATGTCGGTGATCAAGGTGCGCACCTTGGGATTGTCGAGCGGCTTGGTGTCGATGTTGAGCACCTGGCAGCCCTGCTCGACCAGATACTGCACGACGTGGCGCCCGGCCTTGCCGCTGCCGCCGGTGAACATGATCCGCTTCGTCATTTTGCTCTCCCTAAGATTCATGTGTATTGTCAGACAATATCGAACTCTGCAATCGCCTGCCATGGCATGCGGCAAAAACCCGCTTCAACAATTCGCCGGCAAGGTGCAGCGCCGTCATCCATCATTGCAAAATAGGACGAAACGACATGAACACGACCGCCGCGAGCGAAAAGATCGGCTTTATCGGGCTTGGCCTGATGGGGCACGGGATAGCAAAGAACATCGTCGACAAGGGCTATCCGCTGACGTTTCTCGGCCGCAAGAACCGCACGCCGGCGGAAGACCTGCTCGGCCGCGGCGCCAAAGAGGCGGCGACCTCGCGCGATGTCGCGGCGGCATCCGATATCGTCTTCATCTGCGTCACCGGCTCACGCGAGGTGGAAGCCATCATCCGCGGCCCAGGCGGCCTCAAGGAAGGCCTGAAGCAGGGATCGGTTGTCGTCGACTGCTCGACCTCGGATCCTGTCTCGACGGTGGCGCTGGCCGCCGAACTCAAGGGGCTCGGCGTCGACTATGTCGATGCCCCGCTCAGCCGCACCCCGAAGGAGGCCTGGGAAGGCACGCTCGACGCCATGGTCGGGGCGCCAGACGCAGTCTTTGCCCGGCTGAAGCCGGTGCTCGAAACCTGGGCCGGGCGCATCGTCCATATCGGCGACACCGGCGACGGCCACCGCATGAAGCTGCTCAACAATTTCATTTCGCTCGGCTACGCCGCGATCTATTCCGAGGCGCTGGCACTGGCGCAGAAGGTCGGCATCTCGCCGCCGCGCTTCGATAGCGTCATCCGCAACGGCCGCATGGATTGCGGCTTCTACCAGACCTTCATGCGCTGGACGCTGGAAGGCGACCGCGACGCCCACAAATTCACCATCGCCAACGCCTTCAAGGATCTCACCTACCTCGAATCGATGGCGGGTGCCGCCGGCATCGCCAACCCGCTCGGCAACGCCACCAAGAACGCGTTCGCCGGCGCCTCCGCGGCCGGCCCCGCCGACCAGTACGTGCCGATGCTGGCCACGCATATCGGCAAGGTCAACGGCGTCGACCTCATGCCGACCAGGGACGGCAAGAAGCAGACGATCTGAGAACGTTGGGATTAACGTCTGTCGCAAAACACCAACATTCGACTGCCGCAGGCTAGTTCGTTTGCACAGAGGATTTGGTTCTTCGATTGAGCCCGAAAGGAACTGTAGACGTTCGCTGCCGACCAGCTACAGCCGCCAATCTCCAACGCTGGCGATTAGCCACATGCCACCACACATTCGTCATCCCAGGGCGGAGCAGGAGCGAAGCGACGTCGCACAGACCCTGGGATCCATGCCGTGACATCCGCCGAAGAATGCAGCGGCTCAGAGCGGCGCCTGCATCCGCCATTGCGCTCGTTGCCGTTCCACCATGACCGCGAGCCAGAAGCTGCTGAAGCGCTGGCTCCACCAATGGGAGACCGAATTGATCGAGACGACCAGTCCCAGAGTGCTTCGAGCTTTTTCGTAGGACAGGAGTGGCAGCGTTTGGTTCTGATCCGCTGGAGCACTGCCGCAAGGTAACGGCATGGATCCCAGGTCTGCGCCGCGTCGCTTCGCTCCTTGCTCCGCCCAGGGATGACGAAGGGAGGATTTCGGCTAATCTCCTAAATTTGCGATTTGCCACCGACAGGAATGATCGACCTTCGTTGCCGGTTGACCCGACTTACACGCTATTGGCCGAGAAACGATCGAATTAGCGCCTAGACCGGCCGATAACGTCATCTGTATTCGCGAGAAGTCTGTGCACCGCAGCACGCACAACTTCCCATCGGAAGACGCCAGAAACAAAAAACCCGCCTCGGGAGGCGGGTCGTTGGAGCCAATTAGCACCATAGGCAAATTAGTAGCATAGCTGCCGGCACAAAGCAAGAACAAAAATACACCGCGACGGCAAAAAAATCCGAATTCCCGTCCCATCCGGGCCGCCGCCCCTCATTGCCTGGCCCTAGCGTTGGTGATTGGCGAAAGCCCGAAGTGGCATCCAATCTTCCCCCACGTGGGGGAGATGTCCGGCAGGACAGAGGGGGGCGCGAAGGAATGCGAGTTTTGCAATCGTTCTGAGCAACGCTAGCCCTGGAGCATAGATCACCGCCGCGACCGGCCGATAACATCGTCGGTGTTGGCGAGAAGCCTGTGCACCGCGGCGCGGGCTGCGGCGGGCCGCTGCAGGCGGATGTTCTTCTCGATCGCCTCATGCAGCCTCTGCGCATGCTGCTGGTCGCTGGTTTCGCGCGTGACGAAGACAAAGAGGTGGTCGAGCGCCGATTCGATCAGCACGCCGAGCGGCACCAGCAGGTCGTTGCCCGAGGCGCGCAGGATGGCGAGGTGAAACCGCGTGTCGGCGCGCGTGCGCTCCTGCAGGTTGGTCGCCTCACCCATCTCGCGGCAGGCCTGGCTGATCTCGGCCATCTGCTCGTCGGTGCGCCGCATGGCGGCAAAGGCGCTGGCCTCCGGCTCGATGATGTGGCGGAATTCCTGCACCGTCCTGAGAAACACCTCGCGGTCCGGCGAGGTCGCATACCAGGCCAGCACATCGCGATCGAGCAGGTTCCAGCGCTCCTTCGGCTCGACCCAGCTGCCGATCTTCGGGCGCGACGCAAGCAGGCTTTTCGCCATCAGCATTTTGATGGCTTCGCGTACCGCCGAGCGGCTGACGTCGAAGGTCTCCGACCATTTGGCTTCGTTGGGCAGGATGGTTCCCGGCGGATAATCGCCGCGCACGATCCTCAGCCCGATTTCGTTGGCGAGCGACGCGTGCACGCTCGAGCCGGGAAAGTGTGCGGCGTCGGCACGCCGAACGACGGCCGGCCGCTCAGCCTCTGCCTTCAACTTGGCGGGTCGCTTTTTTGATGTCGCGTCCGGCATTCGTATTCCCCGGCAGCTGCTTGTCGAAAGCCTGAACTCAGGACACGACAAAGCAGCGGCCTACGCTCCAAAGCAGCGTCGCCTCGTGCGTTTTGTATGGACGATGCGTAACGGGGCGCCCGCCGAACGGGCGCCCCAAAACTGCGAACCTACTTCTGGATGCAGGTGTCGACGGTGTCCTTGGTGCATTCGTCGAGGCCGGTGAACACCGGATCGGCGACCGGCTTGCCGTCGACCAGGTCGATCATCACCGAGGGCGCCTTGTAGCCCATCTCGAACGGCCGCTGGCCAACCAGTGCGGTCACCAGCCCGTCACGGGCAATCGCCACCTCGTCGCCGATCGTGTCGGCGGCGCCGATGACAAAGGCGTTGCTGGCGATCTTGTCGGCCATCGGCTTGAACAGGTCGCGATAGGGCTGCGGAGCGCCGAACAGCGGCCAGCCGCCCATGATGCCGAAGGCGTCGAGATCGGGATTGGCGGCGAGGATGTCGGTCATCGCCTGCACGCCCTTGGCGCCGTCGTCATTGGTGAACACCGGGCAGCCGGCAACTTCCGTCCAGCCGCCTTCCCCTGCCAGCGCCGCGAGGCCTTCCTTGCCCGAAAGCGCGTCACGCATACCTTGCGCGCGGCGCAGGATGTTGTCGGCCGCCGGATTGCCTTCGATGGTGCAGATCTTGCCGCCATTCGGCTTAGCCTTCTTGATGTATTCGCCGATCTTGTGACCCATCAGGTAGTTGTCGGTGCCGAGATAGGTCTTGCGCAGCGCCGCATCTTCCTTGCTGAGGTCGGCGTCGAGGGTCATGATCGGGATCGACGGATTGGCGCTTTTGATAGTCTGCGCAATCAGCGGCGCGTTGGACGGGGAAATCGCCATCGCCACCGTATCGGGCTTGCTCAGCATGTCCTGGACGATCTGGGCTTCACCGGCCTCATCCGAGGTCGATGCCGGTCCGGTGTAGAAGCACTCATACTCCGAGCTGGCGTTTTCCTTGTTCCATTTCTCGCAACCCTGGTGGATGGCCTCGAAGAATGGATTGTCGAGACCCTTCACGACGATGACGAGCTGTTTCTTGGCCATGGCCGGCCCGGCACCCAACGCCATGACGGCGGCGGCAGCGAGCAATAGTGATTTCCTCATGTCAGTCCTCCCTTTTGAAACAAACGGACACCACGTGCCCGCCACACACAGATCGACCCGGAGCAAGATGACAGAGGACGTCGCACTCGTGTCGCCAAGCCAGGTCGATAAGCATTTTCATCTTCAGTCTCAGACCGGCGCCGACAGATATCGCTGGCTACCAAATCCCTGACCGACAAACCCTCACCGATTCCTTCCGGCAACCCGGGAGACCGGCGCAAGCTCCTCCGACACTTAGCTAATATCGCCTTGTCACCGACGTCAATGCTATTTGTCCTACAAAACTGATTTTTCGAAAGAGGCCGTGGTTGACGCCAAGGTGGCTTATGCGTAAATGGGCAAAATCGCTGCCTCCGGGAGGAACTGGGGAGAGCGAAAGGCCGCGGCAGAACCGCAGGCCGCAAAGCACGGGGAGGCAAGAAGGCTGGTGGCGGTTCTCGAACTCACCAACATCTCGAAGCATTTTGGCGCCATCCAGGCGGTCAACGACGTTTCGTTGTCGATCGAGGCCGGACAGGTTGTCGGCCTGATGGGCGACAACGGCGCCGGCAAGTCGACGCTGGTCAAGATGATCGCCGGCAATTTCCCACCGAGCCATGGCACGATGCAGATGGACGGCAAGGAGTTGATCCTGCACAAGCCGGTCGAGGCGCGCCAGCACGGCATCGAAATCGTCCATCAGGACCTGGCGCTGTGCAACAATCTGACGGCCGCCGCCAACGTTTATCTCGGCCGTGAATTGCGCCGCGGCCTCGGGCCGCTTCGCATCCTCGACTATGCCGCGATGTACAAGCGTGCCGGCCAGATCTTCGCCGAGCTGAAATCCGAAACGCGCCCGCGCGACCTGGTCAAACAAATGTCGGGCGGCCAGCGGCAAGCGGTGGCGATCGCCCGCACCATGCTTTCGCAGGCCAAGATCGTGCTGATGGACGAGCCGACCGCGGCGATCTCCGTGCGCCAGGTCGCCGAGGTATTGAACCTGATCCGCCATTTGCGCGACCAGGGCATCGCCGTCGTGCTGATCAGCCACCGCATGCCCGACGTCTTTGACGTCGCCGACCGCGTCATCGTCATGCGGCGCGGCCGCAAGGTTGCCGACAAGACGATCGCATCGAGTTCGCCGGAAGAAGTCACCGGACTCATCACCGGCGCCATCGAACAGGTATGATTGACGCCTCAACCAGAGTAAAAAAGGTCGATAATGGCAGTCACCCTTGATCAGACGATCGCGCACAAGCAGCACACCTTGCTGAGCAAGGTGTTTGCCAGCCAGACCTTCTGGGTGGTGATCGCGGTCATCCTCGCCTGCCTGTTCCTGTCGGTGGCCACGGATTCCTTCGCCACGACCAAGAACCTCTACAACATCACCCGCAACGTCACCTTCGTCGCCATCGTGGCGCTCGGCATGACCTTCGTCATCATCACCGGCGGTATCGACCTGTCGGTCGGCTCGGTGCTTTGCCTGTGCTCGATGGTGCTGGCCGTGACCATGCATGCCGGTTACGGCATCGAGATCGGCATTGGCGCCGCGATCGCGACAGCGCTGATCATCGGCGCCTTCAACGGTGTCTTGATCGCCTATCTCGGCTTTCCGCCCTTCGTTGTGACGCTCGGCATGCTGTCGATTGCGCGCAGCCTAGCCATGGTCGCCTCCAACAACACCGTCGTCTTCCAGTTCGGGCCGGACCATGAAAAGCTGCTGGCGCTGGGCGGCGGCGCCTGGGTGTTCGGCATCGCCAATCCGGTGCTCTACATGATCGTGCTGGCGTTGATCACCGGCTTTGTGCTGCGCTGGACGAAATTCGGCCGGCACATTTTCGCCATCGGCGGCAACGAGCATGCGGCAACGCTGACCGGCGTTCCGGTGCGCCAGATCAAGGTCGTCGTCTACATGATCTCGGCATTGGCGGCTGGCCTTGCCGGCATCATCCAGACCGGCTGGCTGGGCGCGGTCACCACCAATCTCGGCAACGGCATGGAGCTTCAGGTGATCGCCGCCACCGTCATCGGCGGCGCCAACCTGGCCGGCGGCATGGGCACAGCCTTCGGCGCGGTCGTCGGCGCGGCGCTGATCGAGGTCATCCGCAACAGCCTCGGCCTGCTCGGCATCAATGCCTTCTGGCAAGGCGTGTTCATCGGCGGCGCCATCCTGCTCGCCGTGCTGTTCGACCGCATCCGCAATTTCAGGCGCAACGACTGACGTTCAAGCCCCAACGTCCCCTTCTCCCCTTGTGGGAGAAGGTGTCGCCGAAGGCGACGGATGAGGGGTGCTCCAGCTTGGCATCGCCTCATTTCTTCCAACACCCCTCAAGCGGCTCGGCGCTAGCGCGCCGATCCACCTTCTCCCACAGGGAGAAGGGGACGCGCTCCTATCGCCGAGTCTGAAAATCCGCCAACGCAAGGCAAAGCAGGCGTCAAGCTCGGCACATCCCGTCTTGACGCAAGCCCAGACTGAGCCGCACAATCGCTCGCAGCAGGCGAAGGGAGGCCAGTCGCCTGCTGGAGGATATACCCATGACGGAAGCGATCAGGCTCTACTGGGGCCGGTTCGGACATGTTTCTGTCCTGAACGTCGCCAGCGACTTCGTCACCCATGCCCATGTCGAGGCGCATATCATCATCTGGCTGGAAGGCACGGCCGGCGAGATGACCATCGGCCGCGAGACTGTGCGGCTTGGACCGGGCACCGCCGCCGGCATCAATTCCTTCCAGCCGCACAGCCACGCTCTGTCGCGCGACGGCACGCCTGGCCTGTTCCTCGCCTTTTACATCGATCCGGACTGGGCTCGAAAACGCCGCGAGCTGCCTTCCTCCGCGCCGCTGTTCGCGAGCCCGGCAATCACGCTCGAGCCTTGGCTGCACAAGGCGGCGGCCAACCTCCTCGACCATCTCAGCGACAACGAGAGCATCGACGATATCGCCAATTACGAGATCGAGCGCTTCATCGACAGCGTGCTCGACGCCGCCGACGCGTCCGCACCGCAGACCGTGCGCGCCCGCGTCAACACCATGCAGGATTTCCGCGTCCGCAAGGCGATCCAGCTGATGAAAGCCAATGTCTGCGAGCGCATCTGCTTCGACGACGTGGCGCGCAGCGTCGGCCTGTCGCGGCCGCATTTCTTCGCGCTGTTCAAGGAACAGACCAATCTGACGCCCAACGTCTATTGGAACACGCTGCGCATGGAGGAAGCGGTGCGGCAGTTGCAGTGGTCGCAGGAGCCGCTGATCTCGGTCGCCTGCAATCTCGGCTTCACCACGCAAGGCAATTTCTCGCGCTTCTTCCGCGACCATGTCGGCGTCCCGCCGACGCTTTACCGCGAGGCGGCGCGGGCGATCAGCTGAGCGCCCGTTTTTCAGACTATTTGATAGGCGTTCAAGACGCATTGATAAGCGCTGCCGAGCCTGCCGCCCTACCCTCCCAAGCAGCTGATTTGCAAGGGAACGATCATATGGCGAAAGTCACCATCTCCAGCGTCATCGACGCACCGGTCGAAAAGGTCTGGGCGCGCATACGCGACTTCAACGGTCTGCCGACCTGGCACCCACGCATGGTCGAAAGCCATATCGAGGACGGCAAGGACGCCGGCACGATCGGCTGCGTGCGCAATTTCCAGCTCGCCAGCGGCGCCCGCCTCCGCGAAAAGCTGCTCGATTTCTCCGACGAAAATTTTCTCGTCAGCTACTCCATCCTGGAGACGCCGCAACCGCTCACCAACCACAAGGCAACGCTGCAGTTGCGGCGGGTGACCGACGGCGACCGCACCTATGCCGAATGGACCGCCAGCTTCGACGCCCCTCCCGAAGAAGCCGACAAGCTGGCCGAAGGCATGGGCGCCAACGTCTTCCAGGGCGGCTTCAACGCCCTGAAGGCGCATTTCGCGGGCAAGGTTGAGCTGAATTGAGCTGACAAACAGGAGCGTTCCATGGCGCTTGCATTGCAGACTTTCCCGACGGTGAAGGACGCCGGCGCGGCGCTGAAAGCAGCCGGCACCCGCTATCTCGGTGGCGGCACGCTGGTCGTGCGCGCCGTCAATGAAGGCGACGTGTCGATTTCCGGTTTCGTCAGGTCGACCGAACCGGCGCTGTCGGTCATCCGCATTTCCGGCGACACGGTCCGCATTGGCGCTTCGGTGACCATGGCAGCAATCGCCCGCCATGCGGATCTCGCTCCGCTGGCCAGTGCCGCGCGCGCCGTCGGCGGACCGGCGATCCGCAACATGGCGAGCGTCGGCGGCAATCTCTTCGCGCCCACGCCTTACGGCGATTTCACCGTTGCGCTGCTGGCTCTGAACGCAAATGTCAGCACCAGCGACGGCGAACTGCCGATCGAAACCTTCCTGGCAAAACGCGAAAGCAACCACGCCATCGTCACTGCGGTCGGCTTCACGCTTCCGAAGGAAGACGGCTTTCGCTTCCTGAAAGTGTCGAGGGTCAAGCCAAAGGGCATTTCGGTGCTGAGCATCGCCACCGTGCTGGAACAGGCGCCGGACGGCACCGTGTCGTCCGCGCGGATCGCGCTCGGCTGCATGGCCGACCGGGCGATCCGTGCCAGGGCGGCGGAGGAAGCCCTGATTGGCCGGGAACTCACCAGCGAGGGCATCGCACCGGCACTGGCTGTTGCCCGCGACGGCACTTCGCCGCCAACCGATCCGATCGCCAGCGCCTGGTATCGCAACGAAGTCCTACCGGTCCATCTCGGTCGGCTGCTGCTCGCCTGAAAGACCGTGGCGCGTATGTCCGCCTGGCCGCGGCGCAAGGAGTAAAAAAGATGGCAAAGGTCCCGGTTCAGTTCACGCTCAATGGTGCCGAAAAGGCCGAATTCATCGACAGCGGCACGACGCTGCTTCATGCGCTGCGCGACAAGATCGGCGACACCTCGCCGAAGGGCGGCTGCCATCAAGGCACCTGCGGCGCCTGCTCGGTCGTCATCGATGGCGAACTCCGGCTCTCCTGCCTGACGCTGGCAGAGGCCTGCAATGGTGCCACTATCATCACAACGTCAGGCCTTTCGGAAGGCGGCGTGCTGCATCCGCTGCAACGCGCTTTCCTCGACGCCTTCGCGACCCAATGCGGTTTCTGCACGCCGGGCATGATCATGGCCGCCAAGGTGCTGCTCGATCACACGCCGAACCCCAGCCGCGAGGACGTGGTCGAGGCGCTGTCGGGCAATATCTGCCGCTGCACCGGTTACGAGCCGATCATCCAGGCGGTGCTGACCGCCGCACGGTCCAATTCGCAGAATGCGGCTTGAGGGGAGTTAAAAAGATGGAACTCCGCAAGAGCTATTTCGCCGACCAGCGCAAGGACGATCTGCACGAGATCGGCCAACCACGGCCGCGTTCGGATTCACCCGGCCATGTCACCGGCAAGACCGCCTATTTCGCCGACCGCAATTTTCCCGGCATGCTGCACCTGAAGATGGTACGCAGCCCGCACCATCACGCCCGCATCCGCAGCATCGATACGTCCGAGGCGGAAAGGCATCCGGGTGTCGTCAAGGTGCTGACCGCCAAGGATGTGCCGCACAATGTCTACACCATCCTGATCCTGATCCAGATCGGGCCGGAGGACGAAACGGTTCTGGCCGACGGCAAGGTGCGCTGGAAGGGCGAGGCCGTGGTGGCGGTGCTGGCCGAGACCGAGCGTGCCGCGCAGGAGGCGGCTGCCAAGGTCAAGGTCGAGTATGAGGTGCTGCCGGCCGTCTTCGACATGGAGGAAGCGCTGAAGCCCGGCGCGCCGATCGTCAACGAATATCACGGCCGGAATTATTACCTCTACGACAGCGGCGAATGCCGCAAGGTGCGCTTCGGCGATGTCGAGGCAGGCTTTGCCGAGGCAGATCACGTGCTCGAACAGATCTACCAGTCTTCGCCGATCGAGCATGCGCCGACCGAGACGACAGGCTGCATCGTGGCACCCGAGGGCAACGACCGCTTCACCTGCTACACCAACACGCAGGCGATGTTCTTCACCCTCGACAACGCCTCGGTCATCCTGCAGATGCCCGGCAACAAGCTGCATTTTGTCGGTGGCACTGTCGGCGGCGGCTTTGGCGGCAAGGTCGACGTCATCGTCGAGCCGATCGCCATCCTCGGCGCAAAACTAACCGGACGACCGGTTTGTTTTGTCTATAGCCGCGAGGAAGAGATGCAGATTTCCTCGCCGCGCGCCGCCGAGAAAGTCGTCATCAAGGACGGCGTGATGAAGGACGGCCGCATCGTGGCGCGCAAAGTCGCCGGCTACACCGATGCCGGCGCCTATTCGCGCCATTCGCCCTACGGCGCGCAGAAGGGCGCCGGGCATTATCCCGGTCCTTACACGATCCCGAATGTCTGGATCGACACCTACTGCGTCTACACCAACCGCACCCCGTCCTCGGCGATGCGCGGCTTCGGCGTCACCATCGGCGACTTCGCGCTGGAGGTGCAGATGGACAAGCTCGCCCGGCTGATCGGCATGGACCCGCTCGAATTCCGCTTCCTCAACGCCTACCGCGACGGCGACATCAAGGCGCATCGCCAGCCGACCGAGGGGGCGGCGCTGATCGAGTGCATGCAGGAAGCTTCGCGCACCGCCAACTGGCCGGTGGCGGAGAAGTTCATGGCGATGTCGTCTTACGCGAAGGGAGCTTGAGATGGCGATCAGGCGCGGACGCGGCGTCGCCGCGATCAATTATCCGACCGGCATGAATCTCGGCGGCGACCCGACGCAGGCGCTGGTGCATTCGACGCCGACCGGCAATTTCATGGTCACGCTGTCGAGTGTCGATCTCGGCCAGGGCATGAAGCAGATCATGGCGCAGATCTGCGCCGAGACGATCGGCGTGCCGACCGACCGCGTCGTCGTCGACACCGCCGACACCGACACCGGTCCGCACTGCATGGGCACCTTCGCCTCGCGCGGCACCCACCGCGCCGGCAATGCGGTTATCCAGGCGGCCAGGGAAGCCCGCCAGGTGATGCTGGAAGTGGCGGCCGAGGAACTTGAGGTAAACGCCTCGGACCTCGAGACCGACGGCCAAGGCAACATCCTGGTCAAGGGCGCGCCACAAAAATCGATCTCGATCTTCGATGTCGCGCTGTCGGCGCATTTCAAACGCGGCCGTTCGATTTCCGGCCGCGGCATGTTTTTGATCCCCCGCTCCTACCCGGAAAAAGAAACCGGCGCGATGAAGCCGTCGACCTGCTATGCGCACGCCTGCACGGTGGCGGAGGTCGAGGTCGACGACGAGACCGGCGAGGTCACCGTGCTGACGGTGAAGAACGTGTTTGAGATCGGCCGCGCGCTGAACCCGAAAATGGTCGAGCAGCAACTCGTCGGCGGCTCATGGATGGGTATCAGCCATGCGCTCTACGAAACGACCGAACCCTATTATCCCAACCGCGACCATGGCGGCACCGACTTCAACCAATATCTGATGCCGGGTCCTGGCGACCTCGCGCAAACCGAGATCATTGTGCTGGAACGGCCCTCGGCGGACGGGCCGTATGGCGCCAAGGGGCCGGGCGAAATGTGCGCCAACCCGCAGATCCCGGCGGTCGCCAATGCCGTCTTCGACGCCGTCGGCGTGCGCATCGACACGCTGCCGATCACGCCGGAGCGCATCCTGCGGGCGCTGAAGGCACAAGCCGGCGCTCCGAACTGAGTGCTGGAAATGCCCAAGAGAAGCGCCCAGACTGCAAACGCAGACACAGTCGCGACCTCGCCGGAGGCGGTGGCGTCCCGCCTCGCCGCCTCGCGCTATCTCGCCGATGAAAGCCTGGCCACCGCCATCTTCCTGGCGATCAGGCTGGGTAAGCCGCTGCTGCTCGAAGGCGCTCCCGGCGTCGGTAAGACGGAAGCGGCGAAGGCGATAGCCGAACTGCTCGGGCGCGATCTGGTGCGGCTGCAATGCTATGAAGGCATCGACGCCGCACATGCGCTCTACGAATGGAACTACCAGCGCCAGCTGCTCGCCATCCGCCATGCCGGCGAACATGAGGTCGACATCTATGACGACCGCTTTCTCATAGCGCGGCCGCTGCTGCAGGTGCTGAAGGCGCCGGAAAAGCGCGTGCTGCTGGTCGACGAGATCGACCGTTCCGACCATGAATTCGAAGCGTTGCTGTTGGAGTTCCTGTCCGATTTCCAGATCAGCATTCCCGAGCGCGGCACCATTCGCGCGACGGCGCAGCCGATCGTCATCCTGACCTCGAACCGCACTCGTGAACTTGCCGAAGCGCTGCGGCGGCGCTGCGTCTACCACTGGATCACCTATCCCGACGCCGAGCGCGAGGCCGAGATCATCATGCTGCGCGCCGGCGACGTCGCAAGAGCCACGGCGCGCGCCGTTGCCTCAGCCGTGCGCGACATCCGCGCGCGTCCGTTGGCCAAGCCACCCGGCATCGCCGAGGCGGTCGAATGGGCCAACGCCGCGACCATCCTCGAAAAGGGCGGCAGCCCATGGCCGGAAGCGTTTCGCCGGGCCATCGGCGTACTGATCAAGGACGAGGAGGACCTTTCCTGCATCGCGACGGAGCTCGGCAAGATTGTCGAGGAGGCGCTGGCGTGAGCCCTGCGGCTCTGCCTCGAGGAGCGGCGCCCTTCCTCGGCTTCGGCCGGCTGCTGCGCCGCTACGGCTTTGCGGTGGCGCCCGAGCAGGTCTCCGGCTTCATGCAAGCGGTGACGCTGCTCGGTCCCCGTTCGATGACCGACATCCGCGAAGCGGCGCTTGCCACGCTGGCGCCGCCGCCCGATCGCCGCGACGAATTCGAGGCGCATTTCCGGAACCATTTCTATGGGGACGCCGCGGCGCTGGTCGAAGGCGACAGCGACGAGGAAACCCGCATCAAGGACGATGGTGCAACGGGCGAAGAAGAAATCGAGGTAATCCGCCAGGAGCAAGGCGGCGAACTGTCTTCGGCCAGCGAACAGTTGAGCGTCCGCGAATTCAGCCGCGACAGCGACGGGCTTGCCGCCTTCCGCCGCAAGCTCGCCACCGCTTTGCCCGCCCGCCGCTCCTTCCGCACCGTGCGCACGCATGCGCGCGGCAAGCTCGACCTGCGCCGCTCGCTGCGCGAAATCGTCAATGCCGACGGCGATATCCCCTCGCCGCTGCTGCGCCGGCGGCAGACAGTGCCGCGCAAGCTTCTCATCCTGATCGACGTGTCCGGCTCGATGAAGCTCTACACATCGGACTATCTCAAGCTGGCACACGCGGCAGTGCAAGGCGCCGACCGGGCGGAGGTCTTCACCTTCGGCACACGGCTGACCCGTATCACCTCCGCGCTGCGCATTCGCGACCGCGACCAGGCGCTGGCCCGCGCCGCTGCCCACGTCGACGACTGGGACGGCGGCACCCGCATGGGACCGACGCTGCTCGTGTTTCTATCGGTGCCGCGCTTCTCCGCCTTTGCACGCGGGGCGGCGATCGTCATCCTGTCGGATGCGCTGGAGCGCGGCGACCATGCCGAGCTGGAAATCGCGATGCGCCGGCTGAGCGCCCGCGCCTTTCGGCTTTCGCTGGCGACGCCGCTGGCCGGCGATCCGCGCTTCCGGCCGGCAACGGCAGCACTTCGCGCCATCCTGCCGGTGCTGGATGACCTGGTCGACGGCTCCTCAATTGCCGGTCTCACCGAGTTCATCCTGTCGCTCGCCCGCCCCGCTCCGGCGGCCGCGGCAATCTGGAAAAGGGTTTTGTGATGCAGAAGGCGATCGACGCGCATTTCCACATCTGGCGCCAAAAGGACCAGCCCTGGCTCGTCGGACCGATGGTGCCGCGCATCTTTGGCCCCTACGAGCCGATCCGCCGCGATTATCCGATCGAGGAATTCCTCGCCGACCAGCAAGGTTCAGGCGTCGAGAAGGCGGTCTATGTCCAGACCAACTGGGCCAAGGAGGATTTCGAGAAAGAGGTCGCTTTCCTGCAGAAGACCGCCGAAGAAACCGCTTGGCCGCACGCCATCGTCGGCTATGCCGACATGACGGTCGACGATGTGCGTCCCCAGATCGACCGGCTGAAAAAATATCCGCTGTTGCGCGGCGTGCGTATGCAGCTGCACTGGCACCAAACGCCGGCCTTCCGCTTCGCTGCCTCGGCCGATCAGGTCATCGACCCAAAGGTGCGGGCCAATATCGCCCGGCTGAAGGATTACGGCCTGTCCTTCGACCTGCAGCTTTTCCCCGCCCAGATGAAGGATGGGCTGACGCTTGTCGGCGAGAACCCCGAGACGAATTTCGTCCTCACTCATGCCGGTATGCTGACCGACATGGAGCCGGAGACCACCGAGGCGTGGAAGACCGGCCTGCGCACGCTGTCAGCGGCACCAAACCTCTATGCAAAGCTGTCCGGCCTCGGCACCTTCGTCCACCGCAACGACCCGGCGCTGATCAGCTATATCGTCGACGCCGCCATCGACATCCTCGGCAGCGACCATCTGATGTTCGGCTCGAACTTCCCGATCGAGAAGCTGTGGACCAGCCACGTCGAGCTGATCAGGGCGCACCGGGAAGCGGTGGGCAAGCACGGCGCGGCTGCAGAGGCGGATATCTTCTGGAACACGGCGGAGAAGGTATATCGGCCGGTGTAGCGCCCCGCCCCTCGCCCCTCACCTCACCTCGAACTGCGGATCGACCGGAATCTGCAGCGCCGTGACCATCTGGTTGGTCTGTCCGGCCAGGCCGATGATCGACACCAACTCGCCATGCTGCGCCTCGGTCATGCCCTTGGCCCGTGCTGCCGCCGTGTGTGAGTGGACGCAGTAGGAGCAGCCATTGGCTGTGGAGACGGCGATGTAGATCATCTCCTTGGTCAGCGGGTCGATGGCGCTGTCTGCGACCATCACCGCCTTGAGCTGCTCCCACACCCGCTTCAGCGAGACCGGATCATTGGCCAGCCCGCGCCAGAAATTGTTGACGAAGTCGGATTTGCGCGTCGCGCGGATATCGTCGAATACGGCCTTCACGGCGGGATTAGCCTCGACCTCGGCATCGGTCAGCAGTCTTGTGGTGGCCATGGCAGGCTCCTTTTCGTTTGAATCGATGAGAGAGGTCGTTGAATCAGGTCTTGAGAAAAAGTGGCTAATCGTCTCGGATAAATCAGCAATTGACGCGCTGAGGCAAGACCTTGAAGGCCGGCCGAAGCGTCTCAACGTCGTCATCCCTGGGCGAAGCAGGAGCGAAGCTCCGTCGCGGAGACCCTGGGATCCATGCCGTAACCTCAGCCGAAAGGTGCAGCGGAGCAGAATTCTGCACCGCGGTAGCACTCTGTGGTCGCGGCATGGATCCTGGGGTCTGCGCCGCGTCGCTGCGCTCCTTGCTTCGCCCCAGGATGACGAAGCGATGGGCGTTTCTGCCAATCTCCATGGCATGCAATCCGACAATGCGAAGACTATTTGGCATGTCAACTTCTACGCCAAGGGACTAATGCACCGCCGCATACATGATCTTCTCCTCCGTCGCTTCGGCCGGCGAGAACTCCTCGACGATGCGGCCTTGCCGGCAGACCAGGATGCGGTCGGACAGGTTCATGATCTCCGGCAGGTAGGACGAGATGACGACGACGGCCAGGCCCTCGTCGGCCAGCCGGTTGATGATCTGGTGGATCTCGGCGATGGCGCCGACATCGACGCCGCGCGTCGGCTCGTCGAAGATAACGATGCGCGGTTTCTGCACCAGCCCCTTGCCGATCACCACCTTCTGCTGGTTGCCGCCGGAGAGCTCGACCACCCGCGCATTGTCGTTGATCGCCTTGACGTTCAGCGTCTTCGTCCATTCGGCCGACAGCGCCCGCATCTCCTGCGCATTGATCACCAAGCTCTTTTCCCGTCCAGCCGCCAAAAAGCCGGCGAACAGGTTCTCGGCGACGTCCATCGTTTCGAATATCCCCTCGCTCTTGCGGTCTTCGGTGACATAGACGATGCCGTCCGCCACCGCCTCGCTCGGCACGAGATAGCGTACCGGCCGGTCGTTCAGTTCGATGGTGCCGCCGCGCAGGAAGTCGCGCTTGTAGATGCCGGAGACGATCTTGAACGTCTCGGTGCGGCCCGAGCCGATCAGCCCGAACACGCCGGTGATCTGGCCCTCGAAGATCGAGAAGGAATTGTTGCGCACTACATTGCTCATCGAGATGTCCTGCACCGACAGCACCTTCTTGCCGGCCCTGCGCAACCTGGTCTCGTCGCGCTGGCTGTAGAGCTGTCCCGACAGCGTCCGCCCGACCATGGCCGCGACGATCCGGTTGCGATCGAAAGCGGCGGTATCGTCGGTGATCACCAGTTCGCCGTCGCGCAGGATGGTGATGCGGTCGGCGATATCGAGCGCCTCTTCGAGCGCATGGCTGATGAAGACGATCGACACACCCCTTGCCTTGAGCCGACGGATCAGTGCGAAGAAGTGCCGCTTTTCCTCCGGCGTCAGCGTCGCCGTCGGCTCGTCGAAGATGATGATCTCGGCATTGTGGTGGACGGCGCGCGCGATCTCGACCATCTGCCGCTTGGCCGCGCCAAGCGTCGCCACCATGGCGTTCGGGTCGACCGGGAAGTTCAACGACTGCAGGAACTGCTGCGCCGAGATGTAGGTGCCGCGCAGCCGGTTGAGAAAGCTCTCGGTGCCAAGATAGAGGTTCTGCGCCACCGTCATCGACGGCACCAGGCTGGTCTCCTGGAAGACCATGGCGATGCCGGCTTCAAGCGCCGCGTGCGGCGAGGCGTAGGCGATCTCCTGCCCGTTGTGGAACATCTTTCCCGAGGTCGCGTCGACGACGCCGGCGATGATCTTGGTCAGCGTCGATTTTCCCGCGCCGTTCTCGCCGAGCAGGGCGTGGATCTCGCCCTTGCGCAGCTCGAAGCTGACATTCTTCACCGCGGGCACGCCGCGATAGGTCTTGGTTACGTTCTCCAGGCGGACAATCGGTTCCATCAGCGATGCCCTTCTGGAGCCAGGTCGATAGCCAGCAGGCAATCGCCGCCTTTCGAGGCAATGAACAGGCGATCGTCTTTCTCCGCCACGCTGCAGATGCCATGACGCGTGCCGTTGGCGCGGCTGTGCAGGCTATACTGCGGCCGCATCTCCCGATCGAGCCTGACCACAAGCCCGTAGGAGCGGCTCGGCGACCATGGCTTGTGGATGCCCATGGTGCGGATGCCGCCGCATTGCAGCGGCTCGAGGAAGCTTCGATTCGAGGCGAGTGCCGGCGCGATCCAGTGCTGCGGCGGCACTTGCGCCAGCATGTCGTTCCGATAGTGCTTTTCCTGCAGCACGAATTCGATCAGACGGTTGCGGGGCGCAAACAGCGCCAGCCAGGCACCACCACCGACGGCAGACGACAGGCGCGAGGGATAGCCGGGCAGATGCGCCAGCACCGTCGAGCGGCTGCCCGTTGCGCCATCGAAGCGGACAAGTTGGTGCCGCCAGCTCTCGCTGACCAGCACATCCGTGCTGGTTGGATGCAGCCCATAGGGAAAGGCGATGTCACCGGCGAGCTTGCGCAATTCGCTGCCTGCCGGATCGCGCTTCCACAGCGAACCCGACGCACCCTTCTTCATCAGATCGGCGGCCCATTGCGACGGCGCGTGGCCGGCCGAGCCATTAGCCAGCCAAAGCGTGCCATCTTCTGCATAGGCGAGTGCTGTAATGCAGCGGATCTCGGCTGGCAGGCGAGCCTCCTTGCCCGCGATTAACAGCTTGCCGCTTTCGAGCGCCACCGTCAGCTCTCCGGCGGGCGAGCGCGCAAGCGCGGTGACCGCGGCCGGAAATGTCTCGACCAGAACAGGCGCGCCGCCGGCGGTGACCGCGTAGATGGCATTGCCGCTGGAGGCCAGCAGCCGGCCGTCAGCGATCAGCAGATTGTCAGGCTCCGGCAGTTCAGCAAAAGCCGGAGCATCGTCCAGCAGCGTATTCGGCCTGAAGGCGCCATCGAGCGGCGGGATTGTCACCGCCTTGCCGCGAAAGATGTCGAGGATCGGGTCCAGTATCATGGCTTCGCTCCCCAGTAGGAAGCGGGGCTGGTCCAGTTTGGATCGGCACCGGCAATCCGGTAGCGGCCGATCCGGTTGTTCAGGATACCGCCGACGAACAGATAGCCTTTGTGCTCGCGCATCGAGGTGACCATCGGATGCGCGGCGCCCGACAGGTCGCCCATCGCTTCGACGATGCCGCCTTTCTCATTGAATTTCACCACACCGCCGGTGTTGATGTTGGGGAACAGCCATTCGTCCTGCGGCAGCCGGCGCGTCATGCGCTTGCGCATGTCGGGATGGCGCAGCGACAGGTCGAAGCTCGGCGTGCGCATGCCGAGCCAAGCCATCCAGTAATTGCCGTCGGAGGCGCGGTTGATGTTGTCGGGGTAGCCCGGCATGTCGCGGATGACGCATTCGGCGGTGCCTGCTTTCGGCCCTTCCAGCCAATAGCGATGCACGCGGCAGGCCCAGCTTTCGGCGAAGAACAGCGACCTGCCGTCATGCGCCATGCAGACGCCGTTGGTATAGCGGTAGCCGTCGAGCAGCGTCTTCGTCGAACCGTCCTTGGGGTCATAGACGAGCAGCCGCCCGGTGGCGCGGTTCTCGATCGAGTCCAGCGCCCAGTCATGGGCGTCATAGCGCTTGGTGGAATCGGTGAAGTAGATGCGGCCGTCCGGCGCGATGTCGCAGTCATTGGGGTCTCGCAGTCGCGCATCGTCGACGATCGAAGTCCAGGAGCGCGACGTTTCCGCCGAAAGCCGTTTCACCTCCCGCTCCGGCGAGACCGAATAGAGGCCCATGGCGCCGACGCAGCTGATCAGATTGCCTGTTTTGTCGAAGGCCAGGCCGAGCGGAAAGCCGCCAATATGGGCAAAGACCTCCGAGCGTTTGTAGTCCGGCGCGAAGAAGCGGACGATCTCGCCATGCCTGGTGCCGCAATAGAGATGGTCGTCGCGGTCGAGGATGACGTCTTCCGGCCCTTCCAGCTCGCCGAGCCCGATATGGTCAGCCTCAGACAACCGGTTGTCGAGTTCGTAAGGCGTGCCTGAGCCTGGTGCCGCCGACTGCGTTGTCCCCATCTTCAAATAGACCGGTGCGACATAGACCTCGTCCAGAACCTTGTGGCGGTTCTTCAGCCAGCGAATGTCGATGGTGACCGCGACGGCAAGCATGATGCCCAGAACCATCTGGTTGGTACCGGTGCCATAGCCCAGCCGGATCAGCCCGTTTGTCATGGTCAGCACGATGATCGCGCCCATCAGCCCCTTGATCACCGAGCCGCGGCCGCCGCCCAGGCTGACGCCGCCGACGACCGCCGCTGTCAGTGCCATGACCTCGAGGTTGAGGCCTGTGCCCGGCCCTGCCCCGCTCAGCCGGCAAGCGATGAGGAAGCCGCCGAGCGAGGCGCAGAAGCCGGAGAACACATAGGTCATGAACACGGTGCGGCGCACGCGGATGCCGGCATTGTGGGCCGATCGCCGCGACCCGCCCACCGCCTGCACATGCCAGCCGGGCCGCGAGCGTGTCAGCGCGACATGGGTAATGATGGCCAGGATAATCGCCGCCCACACCGCAACCGAGAGGCCCCAGAAAGTGTCGTCGCCGATGAAGTCCAGCACATCCGATGTGGCATCGGAAAGCTGGACGTCGGCGGCATAAGTGGTGACCAAAATGTCGAACAGCGCCCGCCCGAAGATGAAGGTGACCAATGTCGTCAGGAAAGCGCGCAGCCTGAAATAGCCGATCAGATAACCGTTGATCGCGCCGAACAGCAGCCCGGTGGCGATCGAGGCGGCCAGCGCCAGCCACACCGATTGTTCGAGGATGAAAAAGACGAACACGGCGGAAAAACAGGACAGCGCGAAGATCGAGCCGACCGAAAGGTCGATGCCGCCGCCCAGCATGACCACCGTCATGCCGGTGACGACCAGCGAGAACTCGCCGAGCTGGCGGGTCGATTCCTGCAGCGACATCGGCTTGAAGAAGCCGGGGATGATCGAACCGAACACGCCGAGCGTCGCCACCAGCGCCAGGAACGGAATGGCGTTATCAGTCCAGCGTTTGCTCAGTATCTCGCCGAGGAGGTGGTCGGGCACGAGATTGTAGCGCCAGGACTGGAGGCGTTCGCGAAAGGACATGGGTTGCTGCTATTCGAGAGAAAAGGGAAAAATCGGCCGAGCTATCCGCAGGACGCTCGCCTCAGGTTTGCGCTGCCCCTCACCCTTACCCTCTCCCCGTATAGAGACGGGGAGAGGGGGTCGCCAGCGTTGGAGCGTATCCCTTCTCCCCGTCACTATACGGGGAGAAGGTGCCGGCAGGCGGATGAGGGGCAGCGCCGAGCTCAGGAAAGCCGGCCTACTTCGCCGCGGCCTCCGCTTGCAGTGCTTTCAAGTCCCAGCAGCTGTCTGGCTTGAGGTCGGCCTTGGTCGTCGCTTTCTCCAGCGTATAGATGTAGGTGTGCGAGGTGCCGGCGGGCTGGCCACTCTGCAACAGGAATTTTATGACGGCGTTCATATCGCCCGACTGGCGGGCAAGGTCGGTCATCACCACCGCGCCATAGGTGCCGTCCTGCAGCTTGTCGCAGTCGGCGGTTTTCTCGCCGCCGCCGGTGGTGACCAGGAACACCTTGCCCTCGAGCTTGGCATCGCGGATCGCAGCCGATGCGCCCGTCGCGTCGCCGTCCCAGAAATCGATGATGGCGCAGATGTCGGGGTTCTGCTGTAGCATCGTCGTCGTCACATTGCGCGAGGTCGTCGCATCCCAGTTCGAGTCCGGCTTGGCTACGGCCTTGAAATCGGGGTTCTTGTCCAGCACCTTCATGATGCCGGCATACTGGTAGAGGCTCGACGAGTTGGCCTGGTCGCCCTGCACCAGCCCGATCTTCTTGGAAGAATTCGGCCCACAACCCTTGATCGCCGCTTCGGCTTCCAGCTGGCCGAGCCGATCCCAGTCGCTGCCGACAAAGGCATCGGCCGGGAAGTTCGCCGGATTGTCGACCAAAAGCACATAGGTGCCTGCCGCCTGCGCCTTCTTCATCAGCTTGGCATAGGAGTTGAGGTCCGGCGAGTGGATGATCAGCACGTCCGGCCTGGTGTCAGACGAGATCGCGTCGGTTATCGCCTGCGCGCCGGCGTCGACCACCCAGTTCGGGTCACGCGTCTCGAACACGCCGCCCCAGGCCTCGACCTCCGTCTTCAGGTAATGCGCCCAGCCCTGTGCCAGGTCGAAGCCCATCGCCATCGGCACCAGCATCACCCGCTTGCCCTTGAGCGCTTGCGAATAGGCGGCCGGACCCGGATCCTCGGCGGCGAAGCTTGGCGCCACGAAGGCGGAGACGGCAAGCGCTGCCGCGGCAGCCATAAATGTCCTGATGATTTTCATGTCACATCCTCTGGTTTGGTCGTTGTCGTTCGCGGCCGGCGCCAACCGTTCGCGTCAGTCTAAATGTCGCCTTGCTGGGCGGTCTGCTCGTCGCGCGGATTGATGAACCCGTCGACGATGATCGCCGCCAGCAGGATCGCTGCCTTGATCAGGTTCTGATAGAGCAGCGGAATGTCGATGATGGTCATGGCGTTGAGCAGGATGCCGATCAGCGCGGCACCCACCAGCACGTTGC
>NZ_JBVVQK010000018.1:0-130745 GCF_055811175.1 Mesorhizobium sp. WSM4828
CGCATCGGCCTCGCCGAATTCCACGCCATCAAGTACGGAACCAAACTCAATCTGCAAAATGTGTGAATCCGATAGGTATAGTGACGGGGAGAAGGGGCTGAACGCAAAAGTCGGCGCTTATTTGCAACGCTGAAAATTGGCGAAATCATCGATGACAGCCCCTTCTCCCCGTCACTATACGGGGAGAAGTGCCCGGCAGGGCGATGAGGGGCGGCGCTACCTGATGAGGCTAAAGGCACCCACGCCCTTAACCCTTAAATAAACTGCACCTGGACGATCTCATAACCCCTGGCGCCGCCCGGTGCGTTGACCTCGATGGCGTCGCCGACTTCCTTGCCGATCAGGGCGCGCGCGATCGGCGAGGAGATCGAGATGCGGCCGGACTTCACGTCGGCCTCCTGGTCGCCGACGATCTGGTAGGTCTTTTTCTCTTCGGTATCCTCGTCGACCAGCACCACGGTGGCGCCGAACTTGACCTTGTCGCCGCTGAGCTTGGTGACGTCGATCACCTCGGCCCGCGCGATCAGGTCCTCGAGTTCGTTGACCCGGCCCTCATTGAGGCTCTGTGCCTCTTTTGCCGCGTGATATTCGGCATTTTCGGAGAGGTCGCCATGCGAGCGCGCTTCGGAAATCGCCTCGATGATACGCGGCCGCTCCTGTTGCTGGCGCCAGCGCAGTTCTTCCTTCAATGACGCGAACCCCTCGCCTGTCATCGGGACCTTGTTCATAATGCCTGACCTTTCCTGCCGCCGCCCCCGCAATCGGGAGCGACCTTGTCGATGGTACAAAAAGAAAACGGTCCGGCAGCCTCGCTAACGGAACCGTCTCACCACAATCCTGCAAGATATAGCAATCTTCGCGGGTTTTTCACGTCCAAAAAGTCGGATTTTGAAAAATCGTCCACCGATTGCGCGGCTGACCTCACGTCAAGGGGCGCATCACGTGTGCCGTGATGCCAAATTCCGGGTTCGGGGCAGCATCCAGCACAGCAAAAAACCGGCTGCGATCGCTCGCAGCCGGTTATGAGCAGCGTTCCGGAGGTCGGATCAGCTCCTCATGAAATGATCGATCTGCTCCGACAGCATGCCGTATTCGCGAGATCCCTTGCCCGTGCGCTTCTCGATTTCGCGGAGCTGTTCCTGGGCGCCGGCAAGATCGCCGATCTGCAGGTGCGCCTCGCCGAGATATTCGCGTACCAGCGTGTAATTCGGGTCGATGCGCAGAGCTTCCTCATAGTAGCCGAGGCCGACGGTGACACGGCCGGAATGGCGGTGCGAATAGCCGAGATAATTGAGGATGCGCGGGTCCTGCTTGTTGGCGGCGAGGCTGAGCACGGCGATCGCCTCGTCGTAGCGTCCATCCATCGCCAGCGCGCGACCGGCATCATAGATGCTGTCGTCATCCAGCATGCCTTGCTTTGGCGAGACACATTTCTTCTGCTTCTTGTCCCAGGCCTGCCCCTTCTTGCACTGGCTCTGGCCGCCGCCGCCGCCATTGCCGCCGCCGCCACCGCCACCTCCCCCGCCTTCACCAGCCGAAAACGCCGGAGCCGCAATCAGCGGCAGGGCGGCGATGGCCATGGCGTAAATCAGCAATCGTCTGCGCATTGAACTCTCCTTTGAACCTGACAATGCAACACTAACGCCGGGCCGAAGCCGTTTCGTCCCCGGAAAATGCCATCCTATCTCAAAACGGCGATCTCTCCCAGGAAGGCCATCTTATCCCGGCAACGGAGGGCATCGGAAATCATGCTTCACGATTAACGCCGCCGCGCAAGAGAACGTGACGAGCGCTGCAAATCCGCTATCATCGGGACCGACCGAGCACGAAGCAGGGAGACGGCCGGTGCAGCAACGCGTTGAACGAGACTGGGAGCTTTCGATCGGTCCCGACACCGTGCGCCTGTTCATCCTGAAGGCGAAGGCGCTCAGCGCAGCCGTCAACGAAGACTATGCCGACGGCGCCGAGCACGAGGTAGAGCTCGACGGCAACGCGCACGACAACCACCATCATGACGGCCTTGCCGAGGAAAGCTCCGAAGATCTCACCGAAGAAGAACTGCGCGAGCTGATCGACGATCTCAATGTCGACGAAGCGGCCGAACTGATTGCGTTGGCCTGGGTCGGCCGCGGCGACTATGACGCAACGGAATGGATGGACGCGCTGACCGCTGCCCGCGAGCGCGCCAACAAGCGCACGGCAAAATATCTGCTCGGCATGCCGCTGCTGGCGGACTGGCTCGAGGAAGGCCTGGAAGCGATCGGCGCGTGACGACGCGGTTACCGATTGTGATCGGTCGCCCTCCTCGCCCAAGGCAACTTCCCTGCATTCTGGCCGTTGCGACGTAATGGCGGCGTTTGGCTTTTTCAGATTGGGCAGATTGCTGCTGGCCGTTGCGGCTACGCCGCTGACGGGACCCGTTTTAGCCAAGACGCCCGAGCTGCCGCAAACTGCACCGGTTCCGCAGCTCAACCAGCAAGTCACTCCGCCGCCACCAACCGAGATCCCGGTCCCCGAACCGCGCCCGGCGGATGCCCCGGCGGCTGAGCCGCCCCAGGCCACTCAGCCCCAAGGCGGTCACTCCCAGAACGGCCAGCCCCAGAACGGCGAACCTACGACCAGCCAGCCGGAGCCGCCGGCGATTGCACCACAGCCGCCCGAAAAGCCGGCGCGGGCTGAGCCGCCGGCAAGCCCACCGGGCGCGCCACCAAACCCGGCCGAGGCAGACGAGAAGGCGGAGCAAAAAATTCTTCCAGATCCTCGATCGGCCGCCATTGCCGGGAAAGAAATGCCGGCCGAGGAATTGGCCTGCCGCAGGCGGCTGAAGTCGATGGGCGTCGATTTCGAGGAGCGCAAGCCCGAGCATGATACGGCGGTCGGTTGCTCGATCCCCTACCCGATCGTGCTGAAGACGCTCGGCAAATCCATCGCCATCGGCCCGGACCCCGAGCTCAATTGCCAGATGGCGGAAGCGGCCGCCCGCTTTGCTGCGTCCGTCATCCAGCCTGCCGCAAAGGCCGAGTTCGGCACGGATATCAAATCGATCGGCCAGGCCTCCGCCTTCGTCTGCCGGCCGCGCCACGCCGGCGGCAAACTGTCGGAGCACGCCTTCGGCAACGCGCTCGACATCGCCAGCTTCACGCTCTCCGACGGCAAAGAGATCGATGTCGGTCCAGCGCCGCCACAGAAGGATGCGAAATTCCTGGATGCAGTGCGCAAGGCGGCCTGCGGGCCGTTCAAGACCGTGCTTGGCCCCGGCAGCGATGCCGATCATTCGCTGCATCTCCACTTCGATCTCGAACCGCGCCGCAATGGCGGCACGTTTTGCCAATGACGCCGGCCGCCGATGGCGGGCGCCGCAATTTGGCCGCAGGCGTGAACGGCGCCGCTGATTTTTCCTTTACTCTTCAGGTTTAGAGTCTGTGCCATCTGGGGACAGGAACCCTTCCGATGGCCGGGCTACTTCGCGCTGCGCTTGCCGCTGCGCGGCACACAGGACGCGCGCGCATGGCCGGCAGGCTTGCCGCCATGCTTGCCATTGCGGCGGTCTCGGCCTGCAACACCGGCAGCGTGCTGTCGCTGCAGCCGGCCGTCGATGTCGGCAGCCAGACCGCTGCCGTCCCGCCTAATTCCGACCCACAATATTCCGGCCCGCAAGATTCCGGCATGCAAGATTCCGGGCCGCAATATTCGGGTATGCAGCGCCTCGTCCCGTCCAACCCCTATATGACGGCCGCCTATCCGCGCATGGACAATCCGATGTCGCCGGCCGAACAGATGCCGGCCACGGAGATCGATTGCCGCAAGGAACTGAAGCGCCTCGGCGTCGTCTACACCGACGTTGCGCCGATCCATGAAGGCCAGTGCGGCATCGACTATCCGGTCAAGGTCTCGGCCATCGGCAGCGTCGAGATGAAGCCGGCGGCGACGCTGACCTGCGACATGGCCGCCACCTTTGCCGGCTGGACAAGGAACGAACTCGTCCCGTCGGCCCGCTGGCGCTATTTTTCAGGCGTCAAGACCATCCACCAGGGCTCGAGCTATTCCTGCCGCAGGATTGCCGGCGAAGGTGTCTTGTCGGAACACGGCAAGGGCAATGCGCTCGACGTGATGAGCATTGAGCTTAACAATGGCGACGACATCGACGTCCGCAAGCCCGGCCTGTTCGCCTTCCGCACACGCGGCTTCCTCAACAATGTGCGCGCCGACGGCTGCCAGTATTTCACCACCGTGCTCGGCCCCGGCTACAATTACGACCACCGCAACCATTTCCATTTCGACATCAAGAACCGCAAGAACGGCTACCGCGCCTGCCGCTGATTGCGGCCCCTGCCCAAGACCTGCTGCGCCGATTAAGATGGTGCGCAGACGCTTGGGTGGTGCCTCTTGAGCCAACGAAGCCTTCGACGACGTGCAACGACCTGGCTGGTGGCATGCTGTGCCGCTTATCTTTCGCTCGCCTATTTCGCCGCGCCTGAGTTCTGGACGTTGCGGGACCGCAATTTTCGCAATCAGCAATTCGAGATGGTGACGCACACGCCGCAAGGCATTCCGGGCGATCCGATCAATGTCGGCCTGGTCGGCACCAAGAAGGAGCTTGTCCATGCCTTTGCCGTCGCCGGCTGGGATACGGCAGACGCGGTCACACTGAAGACCGCGATCGAGATCGGCGAAAGCGTGCTGTTTAACCGCCCCTATCCCGATGCGCCGGTCAGCCGGCTTTTGTTCGAAGGACGCGCCCAGGACCTAGCCTTCGAAAAACCGGTCGGCGACAGCGCCGACCGGCGCCACCACGTCCGCTTCTGGCAGACCGATTCAACCGGCGACGACGGCCGCCCGCTTTGGCTTGGCTCGGCAAGCTTTGACCGCGGCGTCGGCCTCAGCCATGACACCGGCGCGATCACCCATCACATCGGCCCCGACATCGACGCCGAGCGCGATGCGCTGATGCGCGATCTCTCCGCCGCCGGCATGCTGATCTCGACCAGCGAGATACCAGGCGTCGGCGCCACAAAGACCGGGCGCAACGGCGAAGGCGATGCCTATTTCACCGACGGCAAGGCCATCATCGGCGTCCTGCTGCAACTGCCGTAGGCGCGCAATCGGCCTTCCCGTCTGACAGCCATTTTCGTCCCGACGAGGTCAGGGCACGGTGATCACGATCTTGCCAAACGGTCCCGTCTCCAGACGCTCAAATGCCTGCGGCACCTCGTCGAAGCCAAACACCTTATCGATCACCGGCTTGATCGCGAGCGTCTCGATCGCCTGGTTCATCCGCTCGAAAGCACGGCGGTGGCCGATCGATATGCCTTGTACGACGATCCGGTTGCGCAGGAACGGAATGATCGGGAAACTGAGCTCCATGCTGCCGAGAAGGCCGATGAGCGACAGCCTGCCGTCGGCGCCCAGCGCATTGAGCGAGCGCCGCGCATTGTCGCCGCCGACCATTTCCAGCACATGCCTGACGCCGGCGCCGTTTGTCAGTTCGCGCGCCGCCTCGTCCCATGCCGGCTGGCTGCGATAGTTGATCCCCTTCCAGGCGCCGAGCGCCTTCGCCCGATCGAGCTTCTCGTCGCTGCTCGAGGTGACGATGGCGCGCAGGCCGAAGGCGGCGGCAAACTGCAGCGCAAACAGCGACACGCCGCCGGTGCCCTGGATGAGAACGGTTTCGCCCGGGATCGGCTTGGCCGCCTCGACCAGCGCGAACCACGCCGTCAGCGCCGCGATCGGCAGCGTCGATGCCTCGACGTCGCTGAGCGACGGCGGCGCCGCCACGGCGGCATCCTCGTGAAAAAGCACATGCTCGGACAGCGTCCCGGGCAGTGACGAACCCAACGTATGCTTGTGCAGCACCGGCGGGGCGTCGCCGTCCGGCCAGTCGGCGATCACCTGGCCGAGCACGCGCTGCCCGATGCCGAAGCGGCTGACTTCGCTGCCGGTGGCGACCACTTCGCCTACCGCGTCCGATGTCGGCACGAACGGAAAGCTGAGGTCCGGTATCAGCACGCCATCGACGATCATCCTGTCCTTGTAATTCAGCGATACCGCTGTGACGCGTACCAGAAGATCATGCGGCCCGGGTTGGGGCAGCTTTCCCTCAGCCGGCTTCAAACTGGACAGGCCGAAACCGGTCATCTTCCAGGATCTGTTTTCGGTGCTCATTTGGTTCGCGCTCCGTGGTTGATGGTTGCGCGAGACATTTACGCCGTTTCACTATGGAGAAAAGTGCTTCCATGTGGCATGTTCCGCAACAGATTAAGGAGTAAAATTCTACAATAGGAGCGCTTCATTGGAATCGGCCAATTTGCAAGGCATCGTCGCATTCGTTCACGCGGTGGAGGCCGGCAGCTTCACCGGCGCCGGCGCACGGCTGCATGTCACGAAATCGGCGGTCGGCAAGTCGATCGCACAGCTGGAACAGCGATTGGGCGTCCGCCTGCTCAACCGCACCACCCGCAGCCTGAGCCCGACCAGTGAGGGCCTGAGCTACTACGAAGCCTGCGTCAGGGCACTGGCCGAGATCGAAGCCGCCCAGTCGCTGTTGGCATCGCGCAAGCAGGTGCCTTCCGGGCGGCTGCGCGTCGACCTGCCCTTGGCCTTCGGCCGCCGGTGCGTCGCCCCGCTGTTGTTCGGCATTTCCAAGAAATTCCCGGATCTGACGATGGAAATCTCGTTCAACGACCGGCGCGTCGACCTGATCGAGGAAGGCATCGACCTGGCGGTCCGCATGGGCGACCTCGACGACAGCTTGTCGATCGCCGCGCGCCGCATCTATGCCCAACGTTCGGCCATCGTCGCCGCCCCCGCCTATCTCGACGCCCATGGCAGGCCGCACTCGATCGAGGACCTGGCCAGGCACAGTCTCATCGGCTACGGCCGCGACGGCACGGTCCATCCCTGGACCATCAGGCATGCCGACGGCCGCCTCGAAAAGTTCGCGCCCAAGGCGCGGCTAGTGCTCGGCCACGGCGAACCGATGCTCGATGCTGTACTGGCCGGCTGCGGCATCGTCTATCTGCCGACATGGCTGACGGCCGACAGCATCAGGCGCGGCGAGCTCGAAATGGTTCTGTCGGACTGTCTTGTCGAAAACACGGTGGTGCATGCCATCTGGCCGGTAACACGCAATCTCGCGCCAAAGGTGCGCGTCGTCGTCGACGCCCTGATCGAGCATTTTTCCGCGCCGCCCTGGGATGCGGCATGGGGGCCGCCTGACTGCTCCGCTCGCTAAATTTAAAAAGCGCGACCGTCCTATTTTCGAAAACCGCGCGGCAATGCTATGGACCGGCATGCTTTATGCTGAAATTGCCATCGTGGTCGTCCTCATCTGCGTGAACGGCCTTCTGTCGATGTCCGAGCTCGCCATCGTCTCGTCGCGGCCGGCGCGCCTCAAGGCGATGATCGACCGCAACGTCAAGGGCGCCGGCCGGGCCCTGGCGCTCGGCGCCAATCCGGGAAAGTTCCTGTCCTCGGTGCAGATCGGCATCACCTTGGTCGGCGTCCTGTCAGGCGCCTTTTCCGGCGCCACGCTCGGCGAGCGGCTGGCCACCTTCCTGGCGTCGGCCGGCGTCCGCGAAAGCCTTGCCGACCCGCTCGGTGTCGGCATTGTCGTCGCCATCATCACCTATGGCTCGCTGGTCATCGGCGAACTGGTGCCCAAGCAGATCGCATTGCGCGACCCCGAACGGGTCGCCGTCAGGGTCGCTCCGGCGATGACCATCCTCGCCAGCGTTTCGGCGCCGCTGGTCTTCCTGCTCGATTTTTCCGGCCGCGCCCTGCTGTGGCTGCTTGGCCAGCACGGCCAGAGCGAGGATAAGGTCACCGACGAGGAGATCAAGATGCTGGTCGCCGAAGCCGAGCACCACGGCACCATCGAATCCGACGAACGGCGCATGATCGCCGGCGTCATGCGTCTCGGCGACCGTGCCGTGCGCGCGGTGATGACGCCGCGCACCGAGGTCGACTGGATCAATCTGCAGTCCGACGAGGCGGCCATCAGGAAGCTGCTGATGGACACCCAGCATTCGCGCCTGCCGGCCGGCGACGGCGGCGTCGACGCCATGATCGGCGTCGTCCAGACCCGCGACGTGCTGGCGGCGATGCTCGGCGGTCGCGCTCTCGACCCGCGCCGGCACGTGCGCACGGCCCCAATCGTGCATGACCAGGCCGATGCGCTGGACGTGCTTGCGACGCTGAAGGAATCCGACGTGCCGATGGCGCTGGTTCATGATGAATACGGCCATTTCGAAGGCATCGTCACCCCGGCCGACATTCTGGAAGCGATCACCGGCGTCTTCCGTTCCGATCTCGACGCCGGCGAAGAGGAAAACGCCGTCAAGCGCGAGGACGGCTCATGGCTGCTCGCCGGCTACATGCAGGCCGACGAGATGGCGGAGGTCCTCGGCATCGACCTGCCCGAGAACCGCGACTACGAAACCGTCGCCGGCTATGTGCTGTCGCATTTGCACCATCTGCCGGCGACCGGCGAATGTGTCGACGCGCAAGGCTGGCGCTTCGAGGTGGTCGATCTCGACGGCCGCCGCATCGACAAGCTCATCGCCACCCGCCTGCCCGGCGGCCACCGCGAGGTCGTGCGGTAAGAAGCGGCGCGATTTATGGCTATATGCTCGCGGCGACACCGCTCGCACAGTCAAAGTTGATTGGGAATACCGCCTATGGTCGACCAGCTTTTCGCCGACCCGTATCTCGCTGCCGTCTACGATGCCTGGCACCCGAGATCTGCGCGCGACGACTATGATTTCTACCTACCCCGCATTCTAACAGCAGACGCGGTGCTTGATGTCGGATGTGGAACGGGCACCCTCCTTCACGAGGCACGCCTGGCGGGACATTCAGGGCGGCTCTGCGGCATCGACCCAGCACCCGGCGTGTTGAATCGCGCACGAACGCGCACGGATATCGAATGGGTCCTCGGCGATCTCCAATCGACCGGCTGGACAGCCGAGTTTGATCTCATTGTGATGACTGGGCACGCATTCCAGGCCCTTGTCAGCGACGAAGACCTGGGGGATTTCATGGCGGCTGTCCGACATGCCCTTGTGCCAGGCGGATGCTTCGCTTTCGAAACGCGGAACCCTTCGGTGCGGGCGTGGGAGCACTGGACACCCGAAAATGCGGTCGTCGTTGAGCTGCCTGACGGGTCTCTGGTGCAGATCACAACAGAGGTGATCATGCCGTTCGATGGACAGACGGTGACATTCACCCACAGGTTCGGCGGAAAGCATCCGAGCCTTCCGCAAATTAGTCGCAGCACCTTGCGATTCCTCGACATGGACGCCTTATCGACCCTGCTGGGGAAAGCGGGGCTACGGATCGAACAGCAATTCGGCGGCTTTGACGGCAGCCCACTTGGCCCTTCGAGCCCAGAGATCATCACGTTCGCGACGAGATGAAAAGGAGCATCCGCTCTCCAGCCCGTGCAGGCAACGGCGACTCGCGGACCCATTGCGGACGTGGAGATCGAATCAAGTGCCTGGCCGCGCGGTTATCCGCTTCCGACACCCATTCCGGTCATCCCGCCCGATGCGCGCTAGCGGTCGGCTGCCGGCGCGGTTATTATCGGCGCCCTGTACCGTCGCTATGGTGAAAAATGGATCTGCGAGCCTTCAGGGATTCGATTGTCAAAGCACAGCCGCCAGCCGGCTTGAGCCCTGCCCTGCAGGCGCTGTGGTGGGATGCAAAGGGCGATTGGGCTAAGGCGCACGAGTGCGCGCAGCAGCGCGACGATACGGCGGGCATGCACGTGCATGCCTATCTCCACCGCAAGGAAGGCGACCAGTCGAATGCGGAATACTGGTATCGCCGCAGCAATGCGGCGCCGTCGACCTTAACGCTTGACGAGGAATGGCAAGAGTTGGCGCGCGCACTTTTGCAGCAAAGCTGACGCTTGCTCAGTCACCGTAAAATAGCCGGTCCTGCAACCACTCGCCGGGGTTTCAGCTGGCGCCCTGTGGCTTGTCCCTGCCGTTCCATTCGGCATTGCGCGCCCTCGCCTCTTCGGCGATCAGCTTGAACTCCCGCATTTTCGCAGCCTCGATGGCGAATGCGCTGCTTGGCAGGACGCCGGGGTCCTCCTGACTGTTCTGAAACTGAAAACGGGCCTCCAGTTCGGCCCATATTCGCTCGGGTGCCGTATCCTTGCTGGCAAGCAGCGCAACGACCAGCGCCAGAGTCTCGCGCTGGGCGTTCAGCCGCCCTTCGATCTCTTCATTCGGCAATTCGGACATGCGGGTCGCTTCCAGTTTCTGGCTCAACGGCAAAATCGCACCCTTGTTCCGGAATTCAGCGCTGGCACGGTCGGGCTGGGCAGCAGATGCTCACGATCGCAATCGAGATGATCTCTCCTCCTCGATCCTGTTGACTCGGGCCGATGGCACTTCTCGCGCCGCTAAGCCGACGCTCGGCGGCCTGCCGCCCGCAACGATCAAAGCCTCTCATTCGAAAACTGCTGCAAGCACCGGAACAGCTGAGAAGCCGTGGCGTTGTTGGCATCCGGCATCTCGAGCGGACGCTATGAAACCTTCTGATTTTTAAGCCGTTATCGCCGGATGCCCGAGGCTAAATTAAAGCCGAAATCGGTTGACGGCGCCCAATCGCGCGATGCCGAGAAGTTGCGCCGCGAGAAACAATCGACCGTCGAAGTCGCGTCAGAGGTCGTCGGCGAGCCCGCGCCGCTGCCGGATGTCATCGAACCCGATCCTGAGCTGACGCCGGAAGAGGCCGAGCGGGCGCGCAAGAGATACCTGCTTAAGCGCTTCTGGATCAGCGCGCGCGGTTATTGGGGTAGCAGTGGCGACAGGGTCGCTTGGCCGTTGACGATCGGGCTTTTGGTTCTGATCGTCACCAATGTCGGCTTCCAATATGGGATCAATGTCTGGAATCGCGCAATTTTCGACGCCATCGAGCAACGCGATGCCCATACCGTATATTGGCTGAGCGCCGTGTTCCTGCCACTCGTGTTCGGAAGCGCAAGCCTTGTGGTGGCACAAGTCTTCTTTCGCATGAGGATACAGCGCCGCTGGCGTTCCTGGCTCACCACAGCGGTCATCGCGCGTTGGCTGGCGAGCGGCCGCTACTATCAGCTGAATCTCGTCGGCGGCGACCACAGCAACCCCGAAGCCCGCATCGCCGAGGATTTGCGGATTGCCACCGAATCGCCCGTCGATTTCATCGCCGGTGTCATCGTCGCATTTCTGTCGGCCTCGACCTTCATCGTGGTGCTCTGGACGATCGGCGGCGCCCTGACCCTGCCGATCGCAGGTTCGACCGTCACCATTCCCGGCTTCCTGGTCATCACCGCGGTGCTCTATTCCGCGATCACGTCCACTTCGATGGCGGTCATCGGCCGCCATTTCGTCCGCCTCTCCGAGGGAAAAAATCAGGCTGAAGCCGAGTTCCGCTACACGCTGACGCGCGTGCGGGAAAACGGCGAGAGCATCGCATTGCTCGGCGGCGAGGAGGAAGAGCGTAGCGGCATCGACAAGACGTTCGGCCATGTGCTCAGGCAATGGGCGCTCCTTGCAGGCCAGCACATGCGCACGGCGCTGGTGTCGCAGGGGTCGAGCCTGTTTGCGCCTGTCGTGCCGGTCTTGCTTTGCGCTCCAAAGTTCCTCGAAGGCAGCATGACACTTGGACAGGTCATGCAGGCTGCCTCGGCGTTTGCCATCGTGCAGGGCGCGTTCGGATGGCTGGTCGACAACTATCCCCGTCTCGCCGACTGGAACGCCTCTGCACGGCGCATCGCCTCGCTGATGATGTCGCTCGACGGGCTCGAGCGGGCGGAGCAGAGCAACACGCTGGGACGCATACAGCGCGGCGAAACCGGCGGCGATGCGATGCTCAGCCTGAACAATCTCTCCGTGTCGCTCGACGACGGCACCGCCGTGGTCAAGGAAACCGAGGTCGTGATCGAACCGGGCGAACGGGTGCTCGTCGCCGGCGAATCCGGCTCGGGCAAGAGCACGCTGGTGCGGGCCGTCGCGGGTCTGTGGCCATGGGGTAGCGGCAGCGTCAACATCCGCGCCGACAGACGGTTGTTCATGTTGCCGCAACGGCCTTACATCCCGACCGGGACGCTTCGCCGCGCAGTCGCCTATCCGGGCGCCGCCGACAACTGGACGCTGGATAAGATCAAGGCTGCCCTCGACAAGGTGGGACTCGATTATCTCAACGAGAGGATCGAGGAGGATGCGCCATGGGACCAGACCTTGTCGGGTGGCGAAAAGCAGCGCCTCGCCTTCGCGCGTCTTCTGCTGCACCGCCCCGATATCATCGTGCTGGATGAGGCAACGTCGGCGCTCGATGAGAAGAGCCAGGACAAGATGATGGAGATGATCATTCGCGAATTGCCGAAGGTCACCATCATAAGCGTGGCGCACCGCGCCGAACTGGAGGCCTTCCACAGCCGCAAGATCACATTGGAGCGGCACAAGGGCGGCGCAAAACTTGTCAGCGACATCGAACTCGTCCCGCGCAAGGACAGACGGAACTTGCTTATGCGCCTTCTGAGGCAACGGCGCGCCAACGGAAAGCCAGCGCGACCTTGAGCAAAGCGGCGCTGCCCCACGCAAAAAGTGAGGCCGCCGGTCGGACCAGGCCGACCATCGCCGGTTCGAGTCACTGGCCGCATCTGGTCCTGAAAGCACCAGCCGTGGTAGCTTGATTCCGGGCAGGTGTTGCTTTCGGAACGTCGATGGCACGAGCGCATTTCCATGTTCGTGGTGCAACGCCGCGGCCGGCTGTGAAAACCCGGGTTGATTTCAAAAGCCCAGATTGATTTCGAAAGCAAAGGGACCAGCAATGACAATCGCCAAGAACACGATCTGCCTTTGGTACGACAAGGACGCCGAGGCCGCGGCCCGCTTCTATGCCGAGACTTTTCCCGACAGCTCGGTGAAATCCGTCCACCGCGCTCCCAGCGACTACCCGTCCGGCAAGGCGGGCGACGTGCTGACGGTCGAGTTCACGGTCGCCGGCATCCCCTGCCTCGGCCTCAATGGCGGGCCCGCGTTCAAACACAACGAAGCCTTCTCCTTCCAGATCGCCACCGACGATCAGCAGGAGACCGACCGCTACTGGAACGCCATCGTCGGAAATGGCGGCCAGGAGAGTGCCTGCGGCTGGTGCAAGGACAAGTGGGGCATCTCCTGGCAGATCACGCCGCGCGTGCTGACCGAAGCGATGGCCGCCGGCGGCGATGAAGCAAAGCGCGCATTCGACGCCATGATGGAGATGAAGAAAATAGACGTTGCTGCGATCGAGGTGGCACGGCGCGGTTGACAGTCCTGGGCTGACCCGACGCGAAAAGATCAGAGCGGAGCGGCCGGAAATGCTGCCGGCCCCATCTCCAGGCAGGCGTGCGATGGTGTTGAACTGCGCTGATTTTTACGACGCCGAACTGCGACGGCACAACGAGGTCTTCAGGGCTGCGGTCAAGGCGGGAACGCGCGATCGCGTGCTCGACATCGGATGCGGTTCGGGACAATCCTCTCGCGATGCCGCCCGTGTCGCGGTGGAAGGCAGCGTGCTTGGCGTGGACGTATCGGCGCAGATGCTCGAGATCGCCCGGAGGCGTAGCGCGGAAGAGGGATTGCGAAACGTCGCCTTTGAGCGCGGCGATGCGCAATTGCTGGTGTTTCCGCCGGCGGGCTTCGATCTGTGCATCAGTCGGTTTGGCGTGATGTTCTTTGCCGATCCGGCGGCGGCGTTCGCCAACATCGCCCGGGCGATGCGACCAGGGGCGCGTCTTGTATGGATGGTATGGCAGGGCCAGAACCGCAACGAATGGGCGACTGCCATTCAGCGGGCAATTGCGCCGGGGACCGCCATATCGGCGGGCGCCGCCACCCCGTTTTCGCTTGGCGATCCCGCCATCACCGCGGAGATCTTGCGTGCATCCGGATTTGTGTCGATCGACTTCGCCGAAGTGCATGAGCCGGTCTTCTACGGCAGGGACGTCGATGCGGCCTATGACGCTTTGCTTGGCCTGCAACTGGTCAAGGATCCGCTCGCCCGCGCAGATGTGGATGCCGATGCGGCGCTGCGGCGGTTGCGCGATCTGCTCGACGCGCATTTGACCGCGGACGGTGTGCTTTTCGACTCGCATGCCTTGATCATCACCGCGGTTCGGGCGAGCCGATAATAGCCGCTCGAATGTAGACGATCCTGTTCTCTCGGCCTTCTGCTCAACCCATTTGCGGCGTGATCGTTGGAGAAGCCAAGTCCGGCTTCCTTGCCGACATGGCTGCCCGGTTGCCATCGAGAAAAATTCCGGCCGCTGCCGACGTCGCCGCCGCCTATGTCTATCTCATGGAAAGCGACTTCACGACCGGCGAGACAATCCGCATCGATGGCGGCCATCACCTGATCTAGCCACCATTTGCACGCCGCCTGAATGGGTTGAGCCGGCATGACCGGTAGACCGGCGCACTCCTGCCGAAGGCAGCGAGCGCCGGCGGCATCATGCCGGCGTAGCTCAATCGGGGTTTACATCGGCAGCCAGGTCCCTAGTTTTAGCGTTTCGCCCCGCGCACCCGAGTGCGTGGATGATCGAGGACGGGACCGTGAGCTTTGGCCGGCCCCTCGAAACTTTCAAAGGATGGCTATCATGACACAGGCCAAGAATGGCGACACCGTGCGCATCAATTACAATGGCCGCCTGGCTGACGGCACTCAGTTCGATTCTTCCGGCAACGAACCGCTGCAATTCACGCTGGGTGAAGGACAAGTGATCGCCGGTCTCGAAACCCATGTCGAGGGTATGGAGGTGGGCGCGAAAAGCACCGTCACCATTCCCGCCGACGCCGCCTACGGCCCCCACCGCCCCGAAGCGGTCATGACCGTCGATCGCGCCCGCGTACCAGACAACATCAACGTCGATATCGGCACTCGATTGCAGGTCAGAACCCCAGAAGGGCGCCCGATGCCGGTAACAGTCGTCGGCGTAGACGACACCAGCGTCAAGCTCGACGGCAATCATCCGTTGGCCGGACGGGATCTCGTGTTCGACGTCGAGCTGGTCGAGATCGTTCAGGCGGCATAGCGTACGGCAAAGGCCGTGGTGGCTATGACTTCGGGTGACGCACTTCCGCCGGCGGTTTCGGCGGTGCGTCACCTGTCGGAGGGAAAGACCGCAACGGCGGAAATCGTGTAGCTTGCAGCAACCCATAGAGACATTCGGCATCTGGAATGTCCAATTCAGCGTCGCAGTCTCGAGAACCTGTGGAAGGGTAGTGTCTCAGTTTGAAATTAAGACGACGGTCCATCGTAGTCAGGCGGTGGCGGCGTGCCTGGCCACCGAAGCACGACTTCCTCGCAGGAGTCTTGCATGCGCATGACGCGGACGGCGTTGCCGATCACATCGGTGGGGCGCTTCTGGCCTTTAGGTCCGATGGGCAATTGCTGCCTCCTGAATTGGCCAGCGCTTATACGCGACGACCCAGAGAATGATTATCATTCCCAACGGGACCACAGAGAGAAGCGCCCACGCCCGAGACATTCTTAGTCGTCCAAACAGCACCCACGCGGGGATTGCTGTGAGGACTGTCAACAAGGCGAATGGTAGCAACTGAATCGGATCTGACATTGGGTGCCTTCCATACTTTCCGCTGAGCACATAGGCGGTTTCGCCCAGGCGAGCAAACCGGGATAGGCGCTTTCGCGAGTTTCAAATTTCAAACTGAGACACTACCGTGGAAGACCTCGCTTGACAGCCGACTTCTCGTGACCGCAGAGTCTCGTGATGCGGGCGATTGGTTGGAATAGAATTGCGCGTGTCGGGGCAATCGTGCTGACGATCGGCACAAATGTTCCTGCGCCGGCGCGTTCCGACTCGCTCCTTCTCACAAGCCCGTCCCAGCCAGCCAATGTCGGCGATGCGATGCTGGCGGCTGCCAATTATCATGATTCCGGCGACTATGATCGCGACCTTGCCGCTGTGGCGAAGCAGGCAGGCGACTGGATCGTCAAGCGCGCAATGGAGGTGCCTCGCCCCGCACTGGTGCTCGACATCGACGAGACGGCTTTGGCCAACTGGGAAGTGATCACACGTGATAATTTCGGCCGCCCGATCGGCGGCGCCTGCGACATCGCAATCGACGGTCCCTGTGGCTGGGCCGCCTGGGACCAGCTTGCGAAGGATCCGGCCATTGACCCGGTGTTGGAGGTCTTCCGGCAGGCGCGAACGGCGAAAGTCACGGTGTTCTTCATCACCGGACGTCCGGAGGACCAGCGCAAGGCAACTGAACAGAACCTGCAGTCGGCCGGCTATGCCGGCTATGAGCAACTTTACATGGTCCAGCCTGGGGCCAAATACGGCTCCGCCGCAGATTTCAAGGCACCCATAAGGGCCGAAATCGAAAAGGCCGGCTACACGATAATTGCCAATGTCGGTGACCAGCCATCCGACCTGTTCGGCGGGCATGCCGAGAAGCTGTTCCTGTTGCCGAACCCGTTCTACCGGGTTCGCTGACGGCCTATACGGCACACGCCCGGATCCTCGGCTCCTGCCGAGCACCTACTAAGGTATCAAGACGACCTTGCCGGTAGCGCCGCGCTCCTCCAGCAGGCGATGCGCGTGGCTGGCCTGGTCGAGCGGGAAGCGGCCGCCGTTGGTCACCTTGAGCTCACCGCTCGCGGCCAGATCGAAAAGCTCCAAAAGACCGTCACGGAGTCCGTCCGTAGACAGTAGCGGCAGCAGGGCAAAACCCCTCAGCGACTGGTTGCGACCGATCATCGCCTCCATCTGCGGGGCGCCGAGCCTGTATCTCCCCAGTGCGGCAAACACCAACTCTCCGCAAGGCGCCAAAGCCTCCAGCGCAACCGCCGTCAGCGGGCCGCCGACGATGTCGTAGATGATGTCGGCGCCAGCGCCGCCTGTCGCTGCCCGGACGTGCTCCGGCCAATCCGTCTTGCTGTAATCGACGGCAGCGTCGGCCCCCAGCGACAAAGCAAGGTCGAGCTTGGCCTTGCTGCCGGCTGCCGCGATGACACGGCTCGCCCCGGCGCGCTTGGCAAGCTGGACAAGCAGGGAGCCGACGCCACCCGCGGCAGCCGCGACCAGCACCGATTTGCCGGCCGGCGGGCTTTGCCGCGATAGATGCAGCGCCGTCAGCCCTTGCACCATCAATGCCGTCGCGTCTTCGAAAGAGAGCGCATCCGGCAAGGGCACGGCCAGGCTTGCGTCGATCGTCACATAATCGGCATAGCCGCCAAACGGCCGGCTCGAGGAGAGCAACGGCGCGGCGACGCGCGTGCCGAGCAAGGAAGCCTCCACCCCCTGCCCGAGCGCCTCGACGATCCCGGCGGCCTCGACGCCAGGGATCATCGGCAGTTGCGGCGTCACCGCATAGCGATCCCTACGCATCAGCACTTCGAAGAAATTCACCCCGGCCGCATGAACGCGGACCAGGACCTCGCCGGCTTGCGGATCAGGCTTCGGCACCACGACTATGTCGAGAACGTCGGGCCCGCCGAAACGGTTCAGTTGAATGGCTCTCATCGCATGCGCCGATCGCTGTTGGCATCGGCCGCTGTTTGCCACTATCTGCCTTGCTTCGACTACACACCGATTTGTCCACTGCTGACCGGGAGGTGACCATGGCCAAGCTGATCAAGAGACTGCCGATGCTGCCGGCGGAGCGCGCGCTGAAGGTGATTTCGGGCCGCTGGAAGGCGGTAATCCTGTACCATCTCTTCGACGGGCCCCGGCGGCTGTCGGCGCTGCAGGCGCTGATGCCCGATATCACCCAGAAAGTGCTGATCCAGCAGCTTCGCGAAATGGAAGAGCACGGCCTCGTGCGCCGCGAGATCTTTGCCGAGATGCCCTCGCGCGTCGAATATTCGGCGACGCGGCTCGGCCTCAGCCTCGAGCCCATCCTGCTGGCACTTTGCCAGTGGGGCCAGCATCACGCCGACGAACTGAATGAGATGGACCGCCTTGCCGATTGCATCATCAGGCCACGGCAAGCGCCGGACGCTCATGCCGTGTGAACAAAAAGGGCGGCGCATGCGCCGCCCCAATGCTTGGGAGAATTAATCCTTGGGAGGACTGTTCGAACCTGTGCTCAGGCCGCCTTGACTTCCTCGGCGACGGCATCGGCCTGACGCGCCGTCTTCAGCACCCTGGCCCACCATGCAATATCGTTGACCAGCGCGGTTGCCGCCTGGTTGAGGTGCTCGAACTCGTCGAGCTTCTTGTCGCCTTGCTTGACGGCAAGGAAATCGGACCAGGCGATGTGGACGGCGGACTTCACCGGCGCCATCTGCAACTCGACCGCATGCAGCCTCAGCTGCTCGACCGCGCGCGCGCCACCGACGCTGCCATAGCCGACGAAGCCGGCCGGCTTCTTGTTCCACTCGTTGGCGGCGTAGTCGATGGCGTTCTTCAGCACGGCCGTCGGGCCATGATTGTATTCGGCGGCGGTGAAGATGAAGCCGTCGAATCCGGCGACCTTCTTTTGCCAGCGCTGCGCCACGTCGTTCTGCGACGGCACCCAGGCGGAGGATGCGACCTCATCGAAGAACGGCAGCGGGAAATCGCGCAGGTCGACGACTTCAACGTCGATGTCGGCGTGCGACTTGGCGATCTTGGCAATCCATTGGGTCGGGACGTCGGCAAAGCGGGCCGCGCGGGTCGAACCAATGATGATGGCGATTTTGGGTTTTGACATAGAGGGGGCTCTCCTTACGGGAATACTGGTATCGTTTAGATACCTGAGCTATATGAGTAACTACCCGCTCAATGTGCAAGGAGGCACTTTTTTGTTACCAAGGCACCCGCACCGCACCGAGGACTGCCGCGCCATCTCGGAAATCCTGCAGCGCGTCGGCGACAAATGGACGGTGCTCGTCGTTGGCAAGCTCGGCAACGGGCCACTGCGTTTCAACGAGCTGCGCAGCGCCGTCGGCGGAATTTCGCAAAAGATGCTGACCACCACCTTGCGCGGGCTCGAGCGCGACGGCTTCGTCACCCGCACGGTGTTCCCGACCATCCCGCCGCGGGTCGACTACGAATTGACCGATCTTGGCTACGAGCTGCTTGTGCCGGTCGATGCGCTCGGCGAATGGGCGCGCAAGAACACAGAGCGCGTCAAGGCCGCGCGCGAGAAGTTCGACGCCATGCACAGCTGAACCCTTGCGCTACAAGGGTTTGAACCTGCCTGGGATAACCCTGGACGAGCCCTACTGCTGTAACTGCATCTTGCTCTTCGGCAGCTTCTCGATCCGGTTCCATTTCGGGTTGGGACTGACCACCCGCCCGCCAATCGTGCAGGTCGTAGTCGTCTCCTTGCGGCAATTGCTCACCGTCGTGCCGCTGGTATCGCATTTCGTCGCCGAGCAGATCTCGCACTTGGCCGCCTGCCCGTTGATGGTGCGGTTTTCCGACGTGCAGGTAGCGCCTGGATCGCCTTTTTTGACCTCGGCAAAAGCGCTCGCGGACGACAGGCAGAGCAAGGCTGCAAAGGCACCCGCCAGGGCAGCGTTCAGCATGTGTTGACGCATTGTCTTTCCTCCCAAGATCCCGTCGGTCGCGCTGCAGGCGCGCATGCGGGAACCCGTTGGCCAAAGACCACGCGGGATCGCTGTCCGCATCCCCCGCGCGGGAGAGACGGCTGTATAAATCCGTCTTCTGGAATCAGGCCGGTCAGCCTTCGGCCGGAACCGCCTTCGGCTTGCCTTCGCCGTCCAGCGCCACCATGACGAAGTCGGCATGGGTGACCTTCTCCATCAGGTCGGAGAGATAGCGCTGCGCCCAGGCCTCGACCTTGAGCGTCATCGAGGTGCGGCCGACGCGTTCGACATGCGTATAGATGCACAGCGTGTCGCCGATCTTCATCGGCTTGGCGAAGGACATTTCCTTCACTGCCGCCGTCACCACGCGGCCCTTGGCGCGCTCGGCGGCGCGGATGCCGCAGGCGAGATCCATCTGCGCCATCACCCAGCCGCCAAAAATGTCGCCTGCCGCATTGGCGTCCGAAGGCATGGCCAGCGTCCTGAGCGTCAGATCGCCGATCGGCCGCCCGTCCGCGTAATGCACCATTTGGCCAATCCTCTCGAAGCCGATTGTCCCGATCCCGTATCGTCACGGCACAGACAGGTCAACGCCACTGAATGGTGTCGCCGCCTGAAATTCGGCTATCGGTCGACAGTGTTGAAAAGATGCGGCGCGAAGCTAGACGAGCGCAACCAGTACGCTTGCATACCGTAGCCGAGCTGGCGGCGTATTCGTGATACGCGATCAACCTCGTCCTGAAACGAGATTCTAACGGAATGTGTCAGGCGGTTGGCTGGGTGACTTTTCAACAATATCGGCGGAAAACGGTCAAATCGATGTGGGCTATGGCGCTCTATAGCACGCCATAAACCCACTTCTTTCAAACCAGCCGTCCTTGAAATTGCGACACAGGAACCGACCTGTGTAACCTTCAGAATATCCAAGGACGAGCACGATCGCGAGCACAGTTGAAGCGGCCAAGACTCGTCTCCATTTCATGGTTCCATGCTCCTGCTCCGGCAATCTTGTAACCGAAGTTCGCAGTTCTCTAAATGGCTGCAACGAGAAGGCTGGCGCGCCCGATGGCGCGACAGAACCAAGCCCTCGCCGATAGGCGTGCTTCACAAAACGGGCCAGGGCGTCGGGACGTAGGCGTAGGCGTTGCCTTCGCGGATAACGTGACCGATGCCTGGAAAGGCAGGTGAATGTGGATCAATTCGGGCTGAAAAAGAAGCAAAGTTCTGGCTCCATGACGGCGGCAGAGCCGATGGTCCCGCCAGCGCAATTCCTTTCTCTGCCCGTTTCGGACCGAGGCTTTTCAGAACGCGAAATCCGCGGACTGAACGACATCGGCTGGGAGCCAGGTTTCATGAACCTGCAAGATCTCGGGCCCGCGGCTGTAGCCGCGATCGCGGACCACCATCGTCGTGACCCGGCCATTGTTCGGTTCATCGGAGTCCTTCGCGTCGCGTTGCCATTCGTGGTAGTTCACGATCGCCAGGTCGGCGCTTTGATGGCTGATCCGGATGTCGCGTATTTTGATACGGAAGGCCGGATTCGATCCGTAGATGCTCTTCATGTAACCTGCGAAGTCTTTTTTCCCGAACGCCCTGCCGCCTGGCATGATGGCGACCAAATCGTCGCTGATCCGGTCGAGCGCGTTCTTCTTGAACGTCGCGTCGTCGCCAGGGCATCGGCCCGCCACCCAGTCGGTGAAGAATTCGTGGATGTCGTGGATCGTCGCCTCGATTTCCTTCGTTTGAAGGGACATTTTTTCCTCCTGTCTCAAGATGATGCTGGATCAGGCGCTTTACGCCGTGGCTTGCCCCGACCGGACGCTGCTTGAGGACAGCCCGTACCACGCGAGCCACAGGCACATGAGAAGCGAGGAAATCAGCCAGATCGGACCTCCGATGCCGATCCCGAGCTGCTCACCGAGTGTCCACCCGGTTGCCGAAAGGATACCGAACGCCGAGCCGACGATCGCGGCCCATCGCGGCAGTATCCCGACGTTGTCGCGGGCGTCGTGATACGCGACAAGCGCTGTCGCCAAGGCCAGCGCCCAGAATCCGTTACCCATGCCGCCGGAAAACGCCCACCAGGTCATGAAAGCGTTGGTGTCACCCCGGTCGGCCGCGACCGCGACCACCGATGCCTCGGCGACTGCGGTGGAGAACGTGGTCAGGGCGCCGAGAGCCATCACCATCCAGGCGGAACTCAGCATCGGCGAATGCCGGACCCGGGGGTTGAGCGCCAGGTTCAGGAACGAAGCGCCGGCGATCAGGAACAGCGCCGCTGCCGCCGTCCAATGGACCGTAGCCCATCGCCCATGGCCCTCGGCGATATTCTGCATCTGAACGGACAAATCCGCGTCCGGTGGCCCGTGAAAGACGAGCGCAGCCGCCAGCAGCAGCGTTCCGGTGGCGAGCCAGACACCGCCCGGCCCGCTCATGCTGCTATTATTCGTTTGCATCGGGAAAACCTCCTGTGGCCTTTACCACACCATGACGTTTAGACCCGCGCCACGGTTGCCCGCTTCGGCGTAAATACCCACGCAGCGAGAAATTTTGGCTTGGGTAAGATTACCCAGATACGCCCATGCCGATCAGGCCGTGCTCGATCGCAAAGGCCGTGGCTGCCGCGCGCGTGCGCACGTTCAGCCGCGTCAGGATATCGCTAACGTGACGGTCTACCGTCCGCTGGCTCAAACCGAGCTCGCCGGCAATTTCCGGGTTGGTCAGGCCTGACGCGATCAGGCGCAGAACCTGCGACTGTCTGGGGGTGAGAGCTTCGCTGCCTGTCGCCGTCATGGTCGCCCGCAGCTTGCCGGCAACGGCTTCGTCGGGGCGCGCGCCGAGCTCGCGGAAAAGTCTTATCGCTTCGTCCAGTTCGGTCTGCGCCGCTTCAGTATCGCCGGTTGCGAGACAGGCCCGCGCTGTCAGCACCCGCATCCGGGCAAGATGATAGGGCGCCCGAAGGTCCCAGAGGATCTCCACTGTGCGCCGGATATGGGCCAATGCCTCCGCGGCTCGACCAGCATGGATCAGCACCCGCGCGGTAGCCTCGGCGGCTGCGGCGCGGACTGCATCCGCGGAATATTGGCGCGCGCAGTCGCGCAGTGTTTCGCACAGTTCCCAGGCGTCATCGGCAGAACCGACAGCGAGAGTGATTTCCACCGCAGCCGGCAAGAGGCGGAGTTTGCCGGGCATGTCGTCGACCGACTGCAGTGCGCGGCGGATCGCCGAAAGGGCCGACTGCTCGTGCCCCTGCTGCAATCGCATAAGCGCCAGCCCCGGCTGCGGATCGAACCCGAGCCTGCTCGCTGCGCGATAAGCGGCATCGGCCTCGTCCCATTGGCCGCGGAGGCGAAAGACCTCGCCCTTCTGGTAGAATGCCGGACCGGCGTGGTGCTTCGAGGGCCCCTGCTGAAGGCGGATGCTGGCGACACCGGCCTCACGGCCGGCCTCGTCCCAGTGGCCGTCGAGGATCAGGATTTCGGCCCGGTGGATCAGGCATCGGCCGGTGAAGGCAACGATGTCGGGCTGTCCCGAGCACCATCCGACCAGCGCCGATGTCCATTCCCTCGCCCGGCTCGTGGCATGAAATTTCTGACAGATCTCGATCACGCTGCAGTAGACCAGCCCGGTAACGATCGGTGAGAGCCGGCCCGAGATGACCGAAACCATCACCTCGTCCAGCAGTTCGAAGCCGCGCACATAGTCGCCGCGCAGGATCAATATCCGGCCTTGAAGGTGGCGCGCGATAGCCAAGAGGTCCGAATCTTCGCAGCGCTGTCCGATCTCCGCTGCACGTGTTGCGTGCGCGAATGCTTCGTCCGGACTGTCGGCGGCGAGGCATTGTTCGACCATTGGAAGCTGAAGGTAGCCGTGTTCTGCACATTCCGGCGCATGATCCGCGACCAGCCGGTTGGCACGGGTCAGCCATCCGCTGCCTTGGGCGAATTCTCCGCGAAACATCAGGGTGAGCCCGATCCAGAAGCCGCAACGCGCTGCAGATCGTTCGCGTCCGTTCCGGAGATGCTCTTCGAAGGCCCTCTCGTAGTCCCGAACGAATTCCTCCTCGCGCCCAAGCATGTAGGCGGCTTCCCCGAGGCGCTGGAGCTCGGCGCCGCCAAGTTCACTGCGGCGGTCTCTGTCTGACAGTTCGCGGTGAAGCCTGGACCAATCTCCGCGATTGGCTAGCTCCGCATACGGATCCGATGCAACTGCACCGTCTTCCGGCGACTTGTCGGGTGATCGGTCGGAGGGCGCGGGCATATCCTCAGAATAGCACATATCTTGCTGAGGAGGTGGCGGCAGGTTACCGATGTGGCAGAAGTTCGTTTCGGGCTCAATCGAGCCGTTCATCGCGTCCGCCGCCGAGGACCGGAAAGGGTCGCACTCTGCCGTCTGCAAGGTGTTTGTCCCGCGACCGTTGTGTGGCGAAACCGGCTAAAATCCCTGTCATGTGAAACGTGTCATGGCCGCTTAGGGTGTCATTTCGCCCTCTACCGGAACCGCCCCCAACGTCGGCGCCTCTTGCTCGATATGATCCCACAGACGGTTCGAGATCGGCCCGTGCGCCGGTCGCGGCGGCGCGCCACCACCAACTCCTCGGTGCGGCCTGGCAGATGACGACCGGCAATGGATTGCAGGCGTCCGTCGCGCAGCTCTTCCTCGATCAGGAAGCGGGGCATGTGGCCCCACCCGAGACCCTGCAGGATGATTTCCTTCTTCATGCCCTGATCGGCCACCATGCATTGAGGCGCACCCTCGATCATGAAGTAGTCTTGTTGCGGTGAATGGCGGGCCGTGTCGCGCATGACACATTGGGTGAACCCGTGCATCTGATCCGGCGTGATGGGGTGCTTGATCCGCTCCGGCAGAAAGCCCGACGCCACTACCGGAACGAATGGCACCTTGCACAGATCGATCCATTCCACGCGCGGGTCGCTCTTGTCGATCCAGTGCAGGATCAAATCGGCTTCGTCGTCGAAGAGGCGCTCCCACGGCCCGCCCACCGCCTCGAAGTGCAGATGCAGGCGTGTGCCCGGGCACTGGGCGAAGAACCGTCCGAGCATGCCCAGTGCCTGCGGGCGCGGGCACAGGTCGCCGATCACCACATGGATCTCGCTTTCTTCGCCCATTGACAGCTGAGCAGCATGAAGCCGCAAGCCCTCGAGCTCGCGCAGCAGCGATTGTGCCCTGCGATGGAACGACAGCCCTGCCTCGGTCGGGCGCACGCGATAGCCGCCGCGATCCAGAAGAACTAGGTCGAGTTGCCGCTCAAGCTTTGCCACGGCGGCGAACACAGCCGGGTGCGAGCGATGCAGCATGGCCGCCGCAGGCTGAAAGCCGCCGCAGCGAACCACGGCATCGAAGCATTGCAGGTCGTGCAGGGTGAATTCGGCCATGTCAGCTTTTATTACAGAGTTGGTCCCATCTTTGTAATATCATCAAAAGCGCGCCGCAGCTAGGCTTTGCCGCATTCAACGCTCCAAGAAGGAAGGTGTATTCACCATGAATGAGCTGGATTTCGTGACCGTCGGCGATGGCACACGCATCGCCTACCGCATCGACGGCGACGCCGGGAAGCCCGTGCTGATGCTGTCGAATTCCATCGCCACCACGTTGCGGATGTGGGACATGCAGGTCGACGAGCTGTCGAAGCATTTCCGTGTTCTGCGCTATGATTTTCGCGGCCACGGAGGGTCGAGCGTTCCGGCCGGCGCTTATTCGCTCGACCGGCTTGGCCGCGACGTGATCGAGTTGCTCGATGCCCTGGGCATTGAACGCGTACACTTCCTCGGTCTGTCGTTGGGCGGCTTCGTCGGGCAGTGGCTCGGCATCCACGCGCCCGAGCGGATCGAGCGCTTGATCCTGAGTAACACCTCGTCCTACCTCGGACCGGCAAAGCAGTTTGATGAGCGGATTGCCGCCGTGCTGCAGGCGCCGGACATGTCGGAAACCGCCGAGATGTTCCTGGGCAACTGGTTTCCTGCGCGTATGCTGGCGGCCAACGAGCCCGTCATCGAAGAATTTCGCGCCATGCTGCTGGCCATCGACCGGCAAGGCCTGGCTGGTTTATTTGCGGCGGTTCGCGATGCGGACCTTCGCCGAACCATAGCGCTGATTTCCAGGCCAACGCTGGTGATCGCCGGCCGCCACGACACTGTGACAGCCGCCAGCCATAGCGAGCTGATCGCGGCGACGGTGCCCGGCGCGAAACTGGTTGTCCTGCCCGCGGTCCACTTGTCGAACGTCGAGTACCCCGCCGAATTGATGGAGGCCGTGCTCGGTTTTCTGCGCTGAGCCGGAGCACGGCGGGGATGCTGAGTGAATCCCCGTTTCGAACATCCCCGCATGGACCGCAACCTATGGTGCGCTAGCGCGCAGTGAACGCTAGACTGGGCAACATCGATAGCGAATGACGGCTGACATGGAACTCAGCATTCGCCCATTGACGCCCGATCTGTGGCCGGCGCTCGAGGACCTGTTCGGTGACAGCGCCGTCTGCAGTCGTTGTTGGTGTATGTACGCGCGGATCGGTCGATCTTATCGAAAGCGGCCCGGCGAGGAAAACAAGGCAGCGTTCCGGCAAGCCGTCCAGCATGGTCCGCCTCCGGGTTTGCTTGCTTTCGACGGCGATGTGGCTGTCGGCTGGTGCCAGCTGACGCCGCGAGATGCCCTGCCCTGGCTCGATCGGCTATGGCAGCTCAAGCGCGTGGACGACAGGCCGGTCTGGTCCCTGTCCTGCCTCTACGTGCGAAAACAATACCGCCGCCGCGGCGTAACATCCCAGCTGATTGCACAGGCTCTGGAAGTCGCAAGGCGCGCAAATGCTCCGGCACTCGAAGCCTATCCTTTCGACGCCGACGTGTCGCCGAGCGCTTCCGGCAGTGGATATGCCTCCACCTTCGCGCGCGCCGGGTTCAAGGTCGTTGCCCGCAGGACGCCGGCCCGCCCGATCATGCGCTATGAATTCAAGCAGATCGCCGATTATCGCCTGTGATGCCCGGACGGGCTTGCCGACAAAGCACAGGCGAAGGCGTGACCAAGGTCCTGAGCTCAGATGGCGGGGCTTGAAATTCGGCGATGCGTCGACGCGGTCGCAGCGCCATCGCGCAGCCGACGTGATCCCGGTATATAGATGTTTCAACTTTGGTCATGGGGCACAACGTGGATGGGTTCACGACGAAAGCCATTCTCAGGCGTTGCGAAGTGGGCTTTCCCATTCAGCATGTTGACCACCATGGCAGAGGAGGAGCTGACGCCCTTTGTCGACGACACTTACCGAACGACGTCCCGGCATCTCATTTCTGATGGAGCGGGCATCTATATTCCTTATCGGTTACATTTTCTGCCAAGCGTGCGAGAGCATCACCTTGGCTTTTCGTTTCCGTCGCATTGCCTGCTGACACGATCGACAGATGGCTTTTTGCGGCAGAAATCAGCCAGGGTGATCCTTTCGCTGAACGAAAGTTGGAGCATCGCCTTCGTCGTTCTGCTGTTGGGCGAATATGTCGTCGAAATCGCCGAAGATATCTACGCGGCAATACCTGATCTGGACGCATCAGCCTATGCCAGTTTTGTCCGACAGAACCGAAACACAATGCGTACGATGCGCACCAGGGCCACAAGCTATTGGAATGCCTATCATAGGCATGCTTATCCCAACCGAAAATCCTATCCAGCGATTGCTGTCCTCAATCAACTCGATGCGTGGGCAAGTTAGGTCTTCATCAATCTTCTTGGCGCCGAAAGTCGAAATTCAAACGAAGTTGCCAGTCGCTTTTTTCACATCGGATGCCGGAAGACCCGGCGACGCCGCGTCGCGCCGAAGCCTAGGTTAGAGCCGAATTCCGGAGCCAGCCGCAGCCACCATGCAAACATATGACTTCATCATCGTCGGCTCCGGCTCGGCCGGTTCGGTCCTGGCCGAAAGGCTGTCGGCTTCCGGCCGCTTCTCGGTGCTGGTGCTCGAGGCCGGCGGCAGCGACCGCCGCTTCTACGTCCAGATGCCGCTTGGCTACGGCAAAACCTTCTTCGACCCGGCGGTCAACTGGAACTACAAAGCCGATCCGGACCCCGGGCTTGCCGGCAATGTCGACCACTGGCCGCGCGGCAAGCTGCTCGGCGGCTCGAGCTCGATCAATGCCATGGTCTGGATCAGGGGCGCGCGCGAGGATTTCGACGCTTGGGCAGCGGCCGGGAATCCCGGCTGGGGCTTCGACGACCTGCTGCCCGCCTTCAAGGCGCTGGAAGACAATCAGGCCGGCGCCGACCAATGGCGCGGCGTCGGCGGCCCGCTGCACGTCACCGACTGCTCGACCTCCGTCCATCCACTCACCAAGCGCTATCTCGCCGCCGCCAATCAGGCCGGCCTGCCGATCAACCCGGATTTCAACGGCGCCTCGCAGGAAGGCGTCGGCGTCTACCAGATCACCACCAGGAACGGCCGCCGCATGTCGGCTGCGCGCGCCTTCCTGCGCCCGGCGACGAAGCGCAAAAACGTTCGCGTCGAGATGAATGCACTGGCGACAAAAATCCTGTTCGAGGGCAAGCGTGCCGTCGGCGTCGAGTATCTCCAGAATGGCGAGACAAAGACCGCCCGTGCCGGCCGCGAGGTCATCCTGTCGGGCGGTTCGGTCAATTCGCCGCAACTGCTGCAGCTCACCGGTGTCGGTCCATCGACGCTGCTTGGTGGTCTGGGCATTCCCGTCGTTCACGCCAACGAAAATGTCGGGGCAAACCTGCAGGACCATGTCGGCATCAACTACACCTTCAAGGGCAGGCTGCCGACGCTCAACCAGATCCTGCGCCCGTGGTGGGGCAAGCTGCTGGTCGGCATGCAGTACGTGTTTTTGCGCTCAGGCCCGCTGTCGCTGTCGATGAACAATGCCGGCGGCTTCTTCCGCACCGATCCGGCCACGGCACGGCCCAACATGCAGCTCTATTTCCAGGCGTTTTCGACCGTCATTCCGAAGAGCGGCGAACGGCCGATCCTGACGCCCGATCCATGGCCGGGCTTTTCCATCGGGCTGTCCAATTGCCGTCCGTCGAGCCGCGGCGAAATCATGATCCGCTCCGCCAATCCGTGCGATTATCCCAGAATCGTCGCCAACGCCTTTTCGACCGAGGCGGATGTCGCCGAAATGCTTGCGGCGGTGAAATTCGTCCGGAAGATCGCTTCGATGCCGGCGATGGCGGAGATCATCGAGGAAGAGGTTTTGCCGGGTCCGTCGATCACCTCCGATGCGGATCTCATTCAGGATTTCAGGAAGCGCTCGGGCACCGTCTACCACCCGGTCTCGACCTGCCGCATGGGGCCGGACGCGGCGCGCGCCGTCGTCGATCCGCGCCTGAAGGTGCACGGCATCGACGCCTTGCGTGTCATCGATGCCTCGATCTTTCCCGACAACATCACCGGCAACACCAACGCCGCCGCTATCATGACCGGATGGAAGGGCGCCGAACTGGTTCTGGAGGATCAGAAATGAAGATCACCGACGTCAAGACCTGGGTGGTCGGCAATCCGCCACCCGGCATCGGCGGCAAGTATTTCATTTTCGTCAAGCTCACCACCGATGGCGGCGTGGTCGGCTATGGCGAGGCTTACAACGCCACCTTCTCGGCCCATGTCACCGCAAAAATGGTCGAGGACATGGCCGAGCGCTATCTCGTCGGCCGCGATCCGCACGACGTCGAGACCTTCTTCCGCCGCGCCTATTCATCCGGCTTCACCCAGCGCCCCGACGTGTCCGGCATGGGCTGTTTCTCGGCGCTCGAAATCGCCTGCTGGGACATCATCGGCAAGGAGGCCGGCAAGCCGGTCTACAAGCTGCTTGGCGGCCAGGTGCACGAAACGCTGCGTTCCTATACCTACCTCTACCCGCACAGCGGCAGCGTCCACTCCGAGGACGCCCGCGGCAAGAACGTCTACAACGATCCCGATCTGGCTGCAGCCTGCGCGCTCGAATATGTCGAGCAGGGTTTCAACGCCGTCAAGCTCGACCCGGCCGGCCCCTACACCGCCTTCGACGGCCACCAGCCGCGCCTCGTCGACATCGACCTCTCCGCCCGCATGGTCAAAGCGATCCGCGAGGCGGTTGGCACCAGGGCCGACATCCTGTTCGGCACGCACGGCCAGTTCACCGCTTCCGGTGCGCTGCGCCTCGCCCGTGCCATCGAGCCCTATGATCCGCTGTGGTTTGAGGAGCCGGTGCCGCCCGACATGCCCGAGGTCATGGCTCAGGTCGCAAGGGGCACTTCGATCCCCATCGCAACAGGGGAAAGACTTACCACCAAATTCGAATTTGCCCGCGTCATCGAGAACCGTGCGGCGACCATTCTTCAGCCCGACCTTGGCCGCTCCGGCGGCATTCTCGAAACCAAGAAGATCGCCGCCATGGCCGAAGCCTATCACATCCAGATCGCGCCGCACTGCTATTGCGGACCGATCGTCGGCGCCGCCAACATTCAGCTCGCGGTGACGCTGCCCAACTTCCTCATTCTGGAATCGCTGAAGCAGTGGGACGGTTTTCACGCGAAGCTGCTCAAGAAGAAGATCGAATGGCAGGACGGTAACGTCATCCCGTCTCAGGAGCCGGGCCTTGGCGTCGAGCTCGACGAAGCCGTCTGCGAGGCGCATCCCTGGACCGGCAAGGACCTGCATTTGCAGATGATGCAGACGCCGCTGATGCCGTGAGCACGCGTCAGGGATATGCCTTCATCGGTCTTGGCCATCTCGGCGGCCAGCTCGCCGCCAGCCTGATCCGCAACGGCTTTGCCGTCAGCGTCTACGATCGCGACCCCGCCGCCGTCGAGCGCCTTGTGCTGCTCGGCGCCGAAGCCGCCAACAGCCCGGCCGACGCCGCCGCCCGCGCCGGCAATGCCATCACCTGCCTGGCCTCGCCGAAGGTCAGCGAGGCGGTACTGGCCGGCCCCGACGGATTGCTCGAAGGCCTGCCCAGCGGCGGCAGCTGGATCGAGATGTCGACCAATGGCCAGGACGAGATCGTGTGGCTCGCGGCACTGGCTTCAGCAGCAGGCGTCGAGACGCTCGAATGCCCGGTCACCGGCGGCGTGCATCTGGCGGCTGTCGGAAAGATCACCGCGCTGGTCGGTGGCGAGGCAGCGCTTTATGCCCGCCACCGGCCGGCCATCGAGGCGATGTGCGCCCGGTCTTTCCTGATGGGTCCGGTCGGCTCGGCGGCGGCGATCAAGGTGATCACCAATATGCTGGCCTTCATCCATCTCGTTGCCGCCGGCGAAGCGCTGATGCTGGCCAAGAAAAGCGGGCTCGACCTTGCCCAGTCCTATCACGCCATCGTCGCCTCCTCGGGCAACAGCTTCGTCCACGAGACCGAAAGCCAGCTGGTGCTGAACGGCTCCTACGACATCGGCTTCACCATGGACCTGGCACTGAAGGATCTCGGCTTCGCGCTCGGCATGGGCGAAAAATTCGGCGTGCCGCTCGCGCTTGCATCACATGTCGATGCGATCTTTCAGCAGGGCAAGCAGGCCTATGGCGGCAGCGCCTGGTCGACCATGATCGTGAAGCTGCTCGAGGATGCGGTCGGCACCGAGCTGCGCGCGACTGGTTTCCCGGCTAAGCTCGAAGCTGAGATTAGCCAGATTATCAATTGATTTCAGTTGATTGGACAGATCGTCGGAAGCAAGGCCGGGAAGACCTGATTCAAAGTCTCAACGACTTGATTCAATATCTCAGCGTCAAGGCACCGGGCAGAATTTCGAAAGTTGCCGGTATGCGACCCGGCGATTCGCCGTCTATGTCGATCAGCGCGGCGTTCTTTTGCACATCGCCGAGCGGCTCGACAACCACTTTCTTGCCGCGCAAAATGGTGATCGCCGGATGGTTGCGGTGCCGCCCGCCATAGAGCAGGCGGATGTCCCAGATCAGCTTCAGCTTGCCGGCGGCGCGCAGGATAACGATGTCGAACGCGCCGTCGTTAAGCTCGGCGTCGGGCGCAATCATCATGCCGCCGCCGAAGAATTTGCCGTTGGCCACCGCCACCAGCGCCATGCGCGCCTCGACCGGGGCGCCGTCGTCGATGGTGATCGCAACGTCCTGGAAGCGGTAACGGAGGAATTCCCAGACCGTGCGCCAGTAGAACAGCGCCTTGGCCGAAACCTTGCCCTTGCGCTTGTCGGCGTTGACCGCGCGGTCGGTGGCGCCGGAAAGCCCGAGGCTGGCGATGTTGATGAAATGGCGACTGGCCAGCGCGCCATGGTCGTCGACATAGCTGATGCAGCCGGCATCGACCTTGCGCGGCTTGGCCTCGGCAATCCGCTTTAGTGTCAGATCGACATTGTTCGACAGGCCGAGCCCGCGGGCGAAGTCGATGCCGGTGCCGCAAGGCACCAGCCCGAGTTCGGCCGTCCGGCCGCTTTCCCGGAAAGCCTTCAGCAGCCCGTCGGCGACCTCGCTGGCGGTGCCGTCGCCGCCGGCCGCGATCACCAGCTCGAAGCCGATGGCGGCAAGGTCGAGCGCCAGCCGTTCGGCATCCCCCTCGGCCTGCGTTTCACGCAGCTCGAAATCGCCGAAATGTCTTTTCAGCGAAGCCGCAACCTCGGGCCAATGCCGCTTGAGCCTGCCGCCGCCGGCGATCGGATTGAGAATCACCGCGACCTTCAAGCCTGCCTCCCCAAGGCCATCGAACACGCCTTCCAATCATTTGCCGGCATTGAAGCCCGCGCCGGGCCGCGGGGCAAGGGTCGATTGCCGACAATGCGGCTTCGGCATCGAGGCGGCAAAGCCCGGCCGGCGGCGGCAGAGATCGGTAAGTCGCTATTTTGGCAGGGTCAGTCCCCGATAATCCCGCTATCCACAGGCTCGCGGTAGTTTCGCTAAACACTTACCCGGCGTACATTAAACCCATCTCAGGCGGCTACCGATCGCCACGCCGAAAGGTAAAGCGGAACGGCGGATTTCCTGAGGCCCGTACGGCCCTGAACGAGAACAGGCTTGCTTGTTGGAGAGATGGACGCCGAGACCTACGGGGCCGCGGAAAGCGTGCGAACGCCGACGGCGGACCGATGCTGCCATGAAGGACGGCAAAAACCTTCGATGGCGCGCTGGGCAAAGCTTGCAAGAGCGGAGACCGGCGTGGTCCGGAACGGACGCTGCCCTCGGGCGGCGACTGGCAGGACCGTCAAAATCAAGGCCGGCTTGGCGCGATATCTTTCGGGAGTTGCTGCCGCGACCGTGTCCTGATCTGACAGGGAGGCGCTGGGAGAAATCCCGGCGCCGACTGTCTTTGTGACCCCGCCTGACGATTTTGCCGGCGACGCTTCACCCTGCGCCAAAATCAGCTACTATCCATTTGCCGTCGGGGGCCGTTTAAAAGGGCTGACGGCAGGGGGACATTTCATGACGCTCATCCAGAAGCTTGCTGTTGCCTATGCTTTCCTGTTCTTCGGCGTTGTTGCGGTCGGCTATGTGCCGGCCTTCAACGATGCCGGCGGCAATCTGTTCGGCCTGTTCTCGCTGCAATGGTACGACGATTTGCTGCACGCCTTCTCCGGCGTCTGGGCGCTGGCGGCCGCCTTCATCTCGCACCGCCAGGCGGTGTTCTATTTCAAGCTGTTCGGCTCGGTCTATCTGTTCGACGGCGTGCTCGGCCTGGTCACCGGTTCCGGCTGCCTCGATGGCGGCATTTTCATCAACGGCTTCCGTTCCCTGAACGACATCGAATTCCCGGCCCGCTTCTTCGCCAACCTGCCGCACATCGTCATCGGCGGCTTCGCCGTCTATGTCGGGTTCTGGCTGTCGAAACGTGTGTACGACCATTTCGCCACGGCCTGACCGGCCATGTTCCTGTTCCGCTGGCTGAAGCGCATCATCAAGGCGATCCTCTGGGTCGTCGTCATTGTCGTGTTGATCCCGATCGCCGGGCTGGCCTACGGCTTTCTCACGACGCCGTCGCTGGACACAACACCATTGCCGGGCGTCACTGAGGGTGCCCCGCCGAAGGCGCTGGCCGACAAGGTCCGTGCCGAGATCCCCGGCTACCAGCGGCCGGAGGAATCGACCTTTCTCACCTATCCGGAATGGGCCATCGTCTACGCCGCCCGCGAATATGCCGGCTTCGTCGACAAGAACCAGCCGAGCGGTTTTCCATATCTCTCCTATATCGGCCGCTTCTGGCAGGACTATGCGATGGTCATCCGCGCCAGTTCCACCTACAAGTTCAACCTCGACAACCACCAGATGTTGGTGATCATCGGCACCAGCCACACGATCGAGCACGCCATCCAGTGGGCCTATGAAAATACGGTCGGCCGCGTCACCGAAGCGACAGCCGGCAAGCGCACCGCGGTCGACATCTACCAGGCGAAGGTGGCGGCGGACTATGCCGGTTTTCTCGACCAGGTGCCGTGGTACCAGTTTCCCTATGCCGAAAAGCGTGCCGGCCTGTTTGCCGTCCAGCCGGCAGCGGACGACAGCGCTGTCCGCACCAGTGAACGCAAGCTCGCCTTCGGCCTCGCCGACACGATCAAGCAGGGCTACGCCGATCTGATCAAGTCGGCGCTCGCCGCCACCACCGACCCGGCCTTGCTCGACATTCACGTCTGGGCCAAGGGTCCGGTCAGCGAGGTGACGCGCAACGAGCCCGACACCTTGCTGGAGCGCGATCTCGGCGCCGACGGCACGGTCTTCGTCACCAGGCGCTACCAGGTGTTCACCGACATGATCCCGCGCCTGATCGGCAAGGGCGTCTCCTTCGTCGAGATCGGCGGCAATGACGAGATCATGATCACCATGCTTTCCAATGACGAGATCAATGTTCCCGAAGGCGCACGCACCTTGTTCAGCTACCCGCTTCCGGCGGAACCTTCGACGCGCCGCACCGGCCTGACCGTCGCCGTGCGCAAGCTGCACCTCGTGCTGCCGGCGCTGATGACGGCGGGCGCCAGGCTCGAGCACGTCTACGATTACTGAGGCCTTTCGGTCACAGCCCGCCCCGGCAAGACGTTGCGTGAGGCTCCGCCACGCTCATTCCACAATCGCGGCCAAATCCCGCCTTGTTCCGCAACGATTGATGACGCCGCAGCAATTTGTCCTGCGCACATGCGCCGGGCAACTCGGAGGGACAAGACCGTGATCAAGACCGCCCTTGTCGCCATGACCATCGTCGGCTGCGATTGCGACGCCAGGCTTTGCGAATATATCGGCGAGACGCCCGCCAAATGGTCGACCATCGCCGAATGCGAAGCGGCGATGAAAAGCCAGATGCTGCACGAGCGCAATTTCGACTATCCGCTGGTCTCCGGCATCTGCCGGACACAGAACTCGTCATCGCAGCTCGCGGCGACCGCTTCCGAGCCTGAATTGACGACGGCCAGCACGGCCGCGACAGACCCGCTGCCACCGGAGCTGAGCCATCGGCCCAGTGCTGCGGTCGGAACGCAGGCAACGGCGACGGAAACGGAAGCCGCCCGGCCGGTCGCCTATGAAGCGGCGGTTGATGGCGGCCGCGCCGTGCTCTACCGCACGAAGGCCGGCTACGCCGTGGTCACGACCGATCTCGGCCGCGCCGCGTCGGCAACGATCGGCATCGCCAGGCGTTCGGCGAACTGGCTGGCGGCTAAACTGCCTGACGGTCTGTAGCCGCCGCTCAGGCCGTGCCGATCAATGCCTTGATGGCGCGATAAAAAATCGACGAAAACAGCTCGTCCGGATCGTATTGCCGCTTCTTCGCCAGGAAGGACGGCAGTTCCGGATAGGAGGCAAGCAGCTCGTTGCCCGTATAATGGAGCTGGTAGGGCAGGAAAAAACGCCCGCCATGCTTGATCGTCACATCGATCAGCGCCCTTGTCAGCGCCCGCATCCTGGCATTGCCGTCGGCGTCGGTCGGCTGATTGATGTAGAGCACCAGCGAATAGGCCGGCTCCGGCGCATAATTCAGCGCCACATCCTCCTTGTGGACGATGCGCACCGACGCGTTGAGCACCGGCAGGCTCTGGTTGCGCAGGATCTCGCGCGCTTCCGCGATGAACGGGTTATAGGCGGCCCGCGGGATGAAATATTCGTGCAGTATGTCGGTCTCGTCGAGCAGATCGTTGAACAGATAGGGCACTGAATCGTGCATCGGATTGTTACGCGTGACGAGGCAGGCCTCGCCCTCGGCCATTGCCGTCGTCCGCGCCACCGTGCAGCTCTCGAATTGCGGCTCCAGCGTCTTTTCGGTGAACCATTTCAGCTCCTGGAACAGGCTGCCCCATTTCGCCAGGTTGATGATCACCCGCTTGAGCCCGACCGAACCGGGCTCGCCGATTGCCGGCTGGTCGGCCGGCGGCTGGTCGGCCACCTTGTCATAGCGGTAGACGATCATATCCTCGAGGAAATTACCCGGCGCAGTCGACAGATGCCCATAAAACAGACCGATCGTCCTGTTTGGCTCCAGCACCTCGGCGAAGAACTTTGGAAAATCGTCCGATTTGATGATCTCGCGCGAGGTCCGGTAGACGACGTTGTCGACGATGTCGAGTGTCGCCTCCAGCACCACGCCGAACAGGCCGTAGCCGCCGACGACGTGGCGGAACAGCTCGGTGTTTTCGGCCGGTGAGCAGGTTGTCACCGAACCGTCCGCCAGCATCACCCGCATCGAACGGATCGAGCCGGCGACCGAGCCGGCCTGGTGGTCCATGCCATGCGCGTTGATCGACAGCGAGCCGCCGACCGAAAAGATGTCGGTCGACTGCATCGCCTTCACCGCGAAGTGCGGGTGCAAAAGGTTCTGGATGTCGTGCCAGCGCGCGCCCGGCTGCAAGGTCATCGTCTTCGCCGCCGCGTCGATGCTGACCTTGTTGAATTTGCGCATGTCGAGGACCAGTGCGTTGTCGTCGAAAGCGTGGCCGCCCATCGAATGGCGGACCGCAGCGACCGAGACCTTCAGGCCATTGGTGCGGGCAAAGGCCAGCGCACTCGCAATGTGGTCTTCCTCGCTGACTTCGACGACGCCATAGACCGGCGTCATCGACAGGCCGCTGGCATCGTTGATGTTGCCGCCCTTGGTCAGCCATGGCAGCGACGGATCGTAGGCTGGCGGGCCCTCCAGCGGCTTCTGCGCCAGGTCGATGCCGTCAATGTCGGCGATGCGTCCGGAATTCTTCTGCCCGGACGGACCGCGCGCCAGCCGCGCCACGGTCGTGCCGCCCCACAGCATCGCGCCGCCGACCACCGCCGCACCCAACAGCAGCCGCCGCGATAGGCGAAACCCCTTGCGTTCTTCGATCATGCTACCCCTCGCCGCCTCAGAGATAGCGCGAGCTTCCGGCAAAAACCATAGCCGGAGTGCGTAGCAGAACTAGAGCGGCAGTTGCGGCATCAGGAGCATTTTCTTATGGTTGCAGTGAATGTATTTTTCGCGCTATGATTGAAAATACGAACGGATCCATGATGATGCTGACCATTGTAAGGGCGCCATTCCATGAAGCACCTGTCCCGCGCGATTCTGTCCCTGATGCTAGCGCTTGCTCCGATATCCGCCGAGGCTCAGGATTCCAGTCAGGGCGACGACAGCGTCGTCGCAGTCGCGCCTGACGATCCAGATATGGCGGCGGCGACTGCACAGGCACGTGCCAGCTTGGATGAATTCCTGGCATTATCCCAGAAACCGCCACCTGGAACGGACACATTCAAACTGAAGGTGATGATCAAGGACGGAAACGTCACCGAACACTTCTGGGTCATCCCGTTCCAGCGGACCGAAAACGGATTCGTGGGGATATTGGCGAATGAGCCACATAGTGTCCACAACGTCGTGGCTGGCCAGTATATCGAATTCAACCGAGACGATATTTCCGACTGGGGATACACCAGAAACGGTCACCAGGTTGGCAGTTTCACCGTTTGTGTGATGTTCAGGTCGATGTCGAAGGAAGAAGTCGCCTACATGCGTAGCCAACGCGGCTTCGATTGCTGACCGCCCAGCCGGACTAACCCGCCTCCTCGTCCTTCACGCCGATCTTGCGCACCAGTGCCGCGGTCGCCAGGATGGTGGCTATGTCGGCGATCATCGGCGCAACATGCTTGGCATAGTCGAGCGGCACAGAGATGTCCGGCAGTTCGAAGAAGTTCTTCGTCTGCGGAAGCAGCAGAAAGCCGTCGCTGCCGTTGAGCGCGACGCGTGCCGGTTCCTTCGGCCATGTTTCGCCGAGCCATTCGAGCGCCTGCGCCAGCCGGCCGGTCACCAGCGGCCGCGCCGCTTCGATGTTGTCGGTGTGGAACTCATAGGCGGCGTCGAGTTCGGGTACGCCGCATGACAATTGTTCTGTCTTGCCGCCGAACATGCCTCGGAAGAAACCGACCACCATATTGGCACGGCGCGCCGCCACCAATATTCCCGGGAACGGCGCAATGGTGTCGAACGCGATAATGACGCCCTTGAAGGCCTGCGATGTGGTCTTGCCGTTCCTCTCCAGCAGCGTCACCTCATAGAGCTCGAACGCAAAGTCTTCGTACCGACCGGAAACGATGTCCTCGAAATATGAACGGTTGAACGCGCCAATCGTCTCGCGTGGTAGCCGATCGAAGGAGTTCGGCGTTACGCCATGCTGATAGCGCACGTCCTGGATGAAGCCGAAGACGATCGGCAGCAAACTGTTGCGAAACGACTGCTGCAATTTGCTCGCTGGCTTGATCGCCCGGAAATAGAGCAGGATCGCCGCCAGGAATCCGCCGATATAGAGGAATACATGCGGGGTCGAGAACCACTGCTCGTTCGGGTCGGCAACCCCGTTGAAGAGCCAGGCCACAAACACCACGAAAACCAGCACCAGCCCGATGAAAAGTGGCACCCGCCAGCGCGTCCGGCGATGGGCCGAAGCTCTTTCGGCCTCATAGGCCTCGATGTTCTTCCTGAGGCCGGCGATCACCGCTTCGCTCGGCATGAAATCCGCAGTTTCCATCACCCACCGCCGCCACAAGCCTGCCCGCGTTGAGCATGATAGCCGGTTTGGTGGACCGCGTCAGCGCGGCCGTCAGCGCACGGCACCGAAGATCGCATCGAGGCGGGCCAGAACCCTTTGCCCCAATTTTCCTTCCAGCGCTTCGACCGGGACCAGCCGCTCGTGATCGCCGGCGCACAGCCGCATGAAGGCATGCAGCCGGTAGGCGGCGATGGCCCCGCGCGTGCCGGAATCGGCGCTGATGTCGACGACGAGAATGGCGCCGATGCGGCCCGGCCATGGCTGCCGCGCGAAGGCGGTGCCGATGAAATCGCCGAGCCCATAGGCAACGAGCGTCTGGCCGATCCGCTCGATCGGCTGAACGACATGGGCGTGATGTCCGGCGACCAGGCCGACGCCATGTTCGGCCAGAAGCCGCGCCAGTGCCCGCGTCTTCGCACGCGGAAAATGCCGGAATTCCCAGTCCCAATGCGGTACCGCGCAGAGGAGATCGACACCCGAAGCGGCGTCGCGCGGCCATTGCGTCGGATCGCCTTGCATCGAGACTCGGCCCGCGAACTGAGCCGCGCCCGTATTGCGCCACAAGGTAAAGGCGGCAAGGCCAATGGTCAGCGAACCAACCGCAAACCGCTCGACCGGAGCCGCAGTGCCGATCGTGCGGATGCCTAATTGCTCCAGCGCGGCGACGGTCTCGTCGAAGCCGGCAATACCCTGGTCGAGCACATGGTTGTTGGCCAGCGACAGTACCAGTTTTTCACGCGGGATGCCGACGGCGGCCAGGGCCTCGGCAAGGAACCGCTCGCTCATCGCGTGATGCGTGCCAAACCTTGTACCCAAAACAGCGCTCGGCCGCTCCACCACCGGGCTTTCGCAATTGCCGACCACTAGATCGGCCGAGGCAAGCAGTGCCGCAATCGCCGGATCGCAGTCCGGCGCGCGGCGATTGGCCACCGCCGAGATATCGCCGACGAAAGCCAGCCGCACCGTCCGCGCCGGCGGCGGTTCGAGCAGGGCTGCGGCCGCCGGAGCAAAGCCGCGCGCGTCGCCATCGAGCGAAGGCCAGAGGAAGCGTGGCAGCCAGGACAGTTTGTAGGAAAGCGGATAGTTCGACACGCGACGCCCAATCGTTTGCCTTGTGTAGACCGTCCGCCGGCTTGATTGAAGCGTCGACTATTATGGGTGAACCACAGGGCCACAGGCGCAGCGAACCAAATGCGTGTATGATCCACTGCGGAGCGACAAAAGGGGCGATCACGATGAAGCGTTTTTCCAGGCTGGTGGCGTGCGCCATCATTCTTCTCCTGCCGCTGGCTTCAGCCAGTGCCGCGGCTCCCGAACAGGCCGCCCTGTTCGAGGCAAAAACGGTGAATGAGCGCGACGGCGCCCTTGCCGCGCTGGAAACCGCAGCGCCCGGCGATCCGGCAGCTGCCTACGCCGCCGGCGCCGGCGAATTCTTCACCGCGCTGGAGATCCTGGCCGGCGGCCTGCACCGCCACGGTTTCGAAAGCCCGCAATCCTTCATGCTGCCGCTGATGCGGCTGCCGGTGCCGGACAATGCCAATCCCGAGCCGCTGACCTACGAGCAATTCCGCGCCATTCTCGTTGCCTTCCGCGACAGGCTGGAGAAATCCGCAGCCACGCTCGGTTCGGTGCCCGCCGACGCGGACATCAGCATGGTCATCGACCTCACCCGCCTCGGCATAGACCTCAACGAAGACGGCATGATCGCGCCGGACGAAAGTGCTGCCGCGATCATGGCGTCTCTGTCACGCGGCAGCGGTGCGCCAGACGTGGCCGCACCCGCCCTCACCTTCCGATTCGACCGCGCCGACGGCTACTGGCTGCAGGGCTATGCCGAGTTCCTGATGGCGCAGGCCGACTTCTGGCTGGCGCATGATTTCAGGAACACGTTCGACGGCTCCTTCCACATGCTGTTCCCGCGCGCAAAACTGCCGCTGCAGGACACGCTCGTGCCGCTGGACGGCGGCATGGGCGGCGGCATTCTGACGTCCGAATGGCGCCTCGCCGACTTCATCTCCCTGGTGCATCTCATCAACTGGCAAGTGGTCGAGCCTGAGCGCCGGCAAGCGGCACGCCGCCATCTCATGGAAATGATCCGGCTGTCGCGCGAGGACTGGAAAGCCATCCGCGCCGAAACCGACAATGACCGCGAATGGCTGCCCGGGCCGCAGCAGAAAGGCGCCAGCCCGCTGACCGGCCTCGACGTCGGCGAGCAGCAGGTGCAGGCCTGGCTCGCCGCCCTGGCCATGGCCGAGGATCTTCTGGAAGGCCGCAGCTTGCTGCCGCATTTCCGCATCGCCGACAAAGGCATCAACATGAAGCGCTTCTTCGACGAGCCAAAACCCTTCGACCTGGTGCTGTCGATCACCGGCCCGGCCATCGCGCCCTATCTCGAACGCGGCAAGGTTCTCACCAGCGAGGAGTTCAACCAGATCCAGCGCCAGTTCGGCGGCGCCGGGTTTCTGACGTTTGCGCTGTGGTTTAATTGAGGGCGTGGTTCGACGTCACTCCTGACAGCCTGCTGTCAGCAGCCAAATTGCGCCTCGCGCCACCCGCCACTCCGCTCTTTCCATTTTGGCCGATACCTCCCATATTCGGGCCATGGCCAGACTCTCCGACAAGAAAACGCCGCCGCCGGCGAATGACGAGCGCGCTTCGCCGCCCAAGCGGCGCAGTCGGCTGACCGATTTCCTCGATGCCTCGGAGCCCCTGTGCAAGGGCGGCTTTGCCGAGGCGCCGCAGGCCGAGTTCACCGGCGCGCCGCTGACCGGCTCGATCGCCGACTGGGCCGAGCAGATCGAGCAGGAAGCCGAGAAGGAAGGGCGCCAAATCTCCCCCCTCGAGGGGGAGATGTCGCCGAAGGCGACAGAGGGGGTCGCCGGAGGCAGCGCGGCACGCAAAGGAGCGCCGAGCACTGCCGCACCGACCCCACCCGGCGGCTCCGCCGCCACCCTCCCCTCGAGGGGGAGGGAAGGCGCCAAGCCGGCGAAGAAAATCCCGGAGCGCTCGTCTTCCCCCGGCCGTACGGCACGCGGTACCTCGATGGGCGGCGCGGCTTCGGCGCGGGAGCGTACTGCGGCCGGTCTCAACCCTGTCGCCGGCCTCGATGTCTCCCTGGAAGAGGCCGAGACCATGGCCTCGGGCGGCGTCACCGCCACCGTCGCGGCGCTGTCGGCGCTGATCGAATCCGGCAATCCGCTGCACAAGGACGGCGTGATGTGGACGCCGCACCGTCCTGCCCGGCCGGAGAAATCCGAAGGCGGCATCGCCATCAGGATGGTCTCGGATTTCCAGCCGGCCGGCGACCAGCCGACGGCGATCAAGGATCTCGTCGAGGGCGTCAACAGCAACGACCGCACCCAGGTGCTGCTCGGCGTCACCGGCTCGGGCAAGACCTTCACCATGGCCAAGGTAATCGAGGAGACGCAACGCCCCGCTCTGATCCTGGCGCCCAACAAGACGCTTGCCGCGCAGCTCTATTCCGAGTTCAAGAAATTCTTCCCTGAAAACGCCGTCGAGTATTTCGTCAGCTACTACGACTATTACCAGCCCGAGGCCTATGTGCCTCGGACCGACACCTACATCGAGAAGGAATCCTCGATCAACGAGCAGATCGACCGCATGCGCCATTCGGCGACGCGCTCGCTGCTCGAGCGCGACGACGTCATCATCGTCGCCTCGGTGTCCTGCATCTACGGTATCGGCTCGGTCGAGACCTATACGGCGATGACCTTCCAGATGCAGATCGGCGACCGGCTCGACCAGCGCGCGCTGCTCGCCGACCTCGTCGCCCAGCAATACAAGCGCCAGGACATCAACTTCGTCCGCGGCTCCTTCAGGGTGCGCGGCGACACGATCGAGATCTTCCCGGCCCACCTCGAGGACCGCGCCTGGCGCATCTCGCTTTTCGGCGACGAGATCGAGGCGATCACCGAATTCGATCCGCTGACCGGCCAGAAAACCGGCGAGCTGAAGAGCGTCAAGATCTACGCCAATTCGCACTATGTGACGCCGCGCCCGACCTTGAATCAAGCCATCAAGTCGATCAAGGAAGAACTGAAGTATCGCCTGCAAGAGCTTGAAAAGGCTGGCCGCCTGCTTGAGGCGCAGCGGCTGGAGCAGCGCACCCGCTTCGACTTGGAGATGCTGGAGGCGACCGGCTCCTGCGCCGGCATCGAGAATTATTCGCGCTATCTCACCGGCCGCCAGCCGGGCGATCCGCCACCGACCTTGTTCGAATACATCCCCGACAATGCGCTGGTCTTTGTCGACGAAAGCCACGTCACCATACCGCAGATCGGCGGCATGTATCGCGGCGACTTTCGCCGCAAGGCGACGCTGGCCGAGTATGGTTTCCGCCTGCCGTCCTGCATGGACAACCGGCCGCTGCGCTTCGAGGAATGGGACGCCATGCGCCCGCTCTCCGTCGCGGTTTCGGCGACGCCTGGCGCCTGGGAGATGGAGCAGTCCGGCGGCGTCTTCGCCGAGCAGGTCATCCGCCCGACCGGCCTGATCGACCCGCCGGTCGAAGTGCGCCCGGCCAAGACACAGGTCGACGACGTCGTCGGCGAAATCCGCGAAACCACTAGGGCCGGCTACCGCACGCTGGTCACTGTGTTGACCAAGCGCATGGCCGAGGATTTGACCGAATATCTGCATGAGCAGGGCATTCGCGTCCGCTACATGCACTCCGATATCGACACGCTGGAGCGAATCGAAATCCTGCGCGACCTGCGCCTCGGCGCCTTCGACGTGTTGGTCGGCATCAACCTCCTGCGCGAAGGCCTCGACATTCCCGAATGCGGCTTCGTCGCCATTCTCGACGCCGACAAGGAAGGTTTCCTGCGCTCAGAGACGTCGCTGATCCAGACCATCGGCCGCGCCGCGCGTAACGTCGACGGCAAGGTTGTCCTCTATGCCGACCAGGTCACCGGCTCTATGGAGCGGGCGATGGCCGAGACCAACCGCCGTCGTGAAAAGCAGATGGAGTGGAACGCGGCCAACGGCATCACCCCGGAATCGGTCAAGTCGCGCATTTCGGACATTCTGGATTCGGTCTACGAGAAGGACCATGTCCGCGCCGACATCTCGCAGTTCACCGACAGCGCCGGCGCGATGATGGGCAACAATCTGAAAGCCCATCTCGACGCGATGGACAAGCAGATGCGCGACGCCGCCGCCAATCTCGACTTCGAGAAGGCGGCCCGCATCCGCGACGAGATCAAGCGGCTGCGAGAGATGGAGCTGTCCATCTCCGACGATCCGCTGGCCAAATATGCCGACATGGAAAGCCCGGTCTCGGGCCGCGAAAAGGGCAAGCACAACAAGGGCGTGGCCAAACATCGTACAGCAGAGGAACAGGAGCGTTTCCGCAAGCTCGATGAGGCACATGCCGCCGAAGAGGCGGCCAAGGCTGCCCGGCCCAACCTCTTCCGCAAGCCGGAGCTCGACGAAATGGGCGCCGACGGCGCTGTGCCGGTCAAGAAGCCGCTGTTCGCCAAGCCGTCGCTGGACGATATGGGGCCTGGCACCGACATGCCGACACCGTCAGGCGCGGTGTCCCGTTCGCTGTTCAAGAAACAGTCGGCGCAGGAGGCGCACGGCTCGGATTTCGGTATACCGGGTGAACCGACCAAACCGCTGTTCAGGAAGAACTCACTGGACGAGATGACGGTGCGGCGGACCGAGAAGCCGGTCGAGGGAAAAGTGCCGGCGAAACCGCAGCCAATCTCCCCCCTTGTGGGGGAGATGCCCGGCAGGGCAGAGGGGGGCGCGAAGGAACACGACGTTTCCGCCAAACCCATTGTCCGCCAGCGTGCCGGTATCGGCTCCTACGAGGATCCCGCCGACGCCCGCCGCGAAAAGCGCCGCCCCGGCAAGGCGGGTCGGCCGGGACGGTAGCGATCCTTCGCGCCCCCCTCTGTCCTGCCGGACATCTCCCCCACAAGGGGGGAGATTGGCAGCTTCGGCGCTCGCTCACTCCAGCGCCAACCGCTTGCCATCGGCCCCACCCCTGGTGTAACCCAATCCCTATACTCGAACGTCTTGAAAGGAGGGCTGCGTGTTTTTCGACCACCACCGTCAGCGCGGCCCTGTCTCTGCCCTGCGAGCTTGCTTGCAGGGCTGACCAGAGACGGTCCGGGTTTTTCTTCCCGCTTCGATTTTTTTGGTCCGCCTTTCGTGGTGCTGCAACGCCGAGCCTGATGGCCAGCCTGCGCACCGTCAAAGTGCATCAGCCGGAATCACTCCGGACAGACCAGAGAAATCGACATGGCCCTGATCAGCCTCAAGTCCCTCGGCGTCACCATGAGTGCGCCGCTCTTCTCCCATCTCGACCTCACCATCGGCGCCGGCGACCGGCTCGGCATCGTCGCCGCCAATGGTCGCGGCAAATCCACTTTTTTGAGGTGCCTGACGGGCGAGTTCGAAGCCACCACAGGCGACATCACCCGCACGCGCGGCCTGCGCATCGGTTATGTCGAGCAGGTCATCCCCGCTGCGCTGGCCGGGCGCAGCTTTCATGAGGTGGTGGCAGACGCCTTGCCAGCCGAGCAGGCCGAAGGCGAGCAATGGCGCGTCGATGTGGTTCTCGACTCGCTCGACGTGCCGCAGCCGATGCGCGAGCGGCCGATGCTGGCCTTAAGCGGCGGCTGGCAAAGGCTGGCGCTGATCGCGCGCGTCTGGGTCACCGATCCTGACGTCCTGCTTCTCGACGAACCGACCAACCATCTCGACCTCGCCAAGATCAGCCAGCTCGAGACCTGGCTGAACGCCTTGCCGCGCGAGGTGCCGGTGGTGATCGCCAGCCACGACCGGGCGTTCCTCGACGCGACGACCAACCGCACGCTGTTCCTGCGTCCCGAACAATCGCCGGTGTTTTCGCTGCCCTATTCGCGGGCGAGGCTTGCGCTGGACGAGGTCGACGCCTCGACCGAACGCAAATTCCAGCGCGACATGAAAGTGGCGCAGCAGCTGCGCCGGCAGGCGGCCAAGCTCAACAATATCGGGATCAATTCCGGCAGCGACCTTTTGACGGTCAAGACCAAGCAGCTTAACCAGCGGGCAGAGCGTCTGGAAGAAGCGGCAGCGCCGGCACACCGCGAAAGATCGGCGGGCACGATCAAGCTCGCCAATCGCGGCAGCCATGCCAAGGTGCTGATCACGCTCGAAGATTTGGCGGTCGGAACACCCGACGGCACGGTTCTGTTCAGCACCGGCAAGCGCCACATCTGCCAAGGCGACCGCATCGTCCTGCTCGGCCGTAACGGCGTCGGCAAATCACGGCTGATCGGCCTGATCCGGAATGCCATCGTCGCGCCGCAAACGGCGGCGCAAGGCGTGAAGGTGACGCCGTCGACCGTGCTCGGCTATAGCGACCAGGCGTTGTCGGGCATCAGCGGCGACGACACGCCGCTGGCGATGCTCTCGCGCAGATTCGATGTCGGCGAGCAGCGCGCCCGCTCGCTGCTGGCGGGCGCCGGCGTTAGCATCGACATGCAGGAGCGCAGAATCGGCGTGCTGTCGGGCGGACAGAAGGCACGGCTGATGATGCTGGCGCTCAGGCTCGCCAATCCCAATTTCTGTTTGCTCGACGAGCCGACTAACCACCTCGATATTGATGGCCAGGAAGCGCTGGAAGCGGAATTGCTGGAACGTCAGGCGAGCTGCCTGCTTGCCTCGCACGACCGCTCCTTCATCCGCGCGGTTGGCAACCGCTTCTGGCTGATCAAGAAACGGCGGCTGACCGAAGTCGACGACCCGGAGGGGTTCTTCCAGGAGGTTGCCGAAGCGGGCAGCTGAAAAATTGCGAGAAAAATTCCGGTGCCCTGTCGGATGATGATCGCATGCCACGTCCTTGGGACGCCGACACGGTGATGCCGGCGCCAATCGAGGAGAAAGCATCATGTCTATTCTGTCATCCATAGGTCACGCCGTAACGCGTTACTCGGCGGCTCGCGCTCGTTATCGCAGCGAACGCGCCATCCTTTCATTGCCGATCGAGCTGCGCAAAGATATCGGCTGGCCGGAAATCGTCGTCGACGCGCAAAACAGCCCGCGGATTCGCATCGAAGGTTGAAAGGTGGCAGTTGGCCTGGCAGCAGACGCCATTTCGAGTCCAAAAAAGCCATCGGCCGTGTAGGATCGTCGCCGTTCCGTTCGTCCTGTGGTTCGCAAAGGCAAACCAGACGCAAAGAGGAGCATGATATGAATGACCAGCCACAGACCCAGTCCGCCGCCAAAGTGCTTGGCGGATTGACGCCCTACCTTCAGTTGGACGGCGCTTTCAAAGCCGCAGAATTTTACCAAAAGGCCTTCGGTGCCGAGCAGGTCTTTGCCTATCCGCCGGATGAACAGGGCCGCACCATGCATATCCATCTCCACATCAACGGTTCGACCCTGATGCTTTCCGACTTCTATCCCGAGCATGGAATGGCCGCTGTGAAGCCGCAGGGCTACACCATGCAGCTCCATCTCGGCAGCGACGACATCGACGCCTGGTGGAAGCGGGCCATCGAGGCGGGCTGCGAGGAAGTCGTGCCGTTGCAGGTGATGTTCTGGGGTGACCGCTGGGGCAATATGCGTGATCCGTTCGGCGTCGAATGGGCAATGAACGCACCGGTGAAAGCAGCTTAACATCCAACACAGGCTGTGTTTGAAATCACCTCTCCCCGCTCTAGAGGGAGAGGAAAACAATCGCATGGAGGAAGACAGATGTCCTATGTCGACGGTTTCGTACTGGCCGTGCCCAAGGCAAATCTCGATGCCTACAAGAAAATGGCGCAGACGGCCGGCGCCGTCTGGAAGGAGCATGGCGCGTTGGCCTATGTCGAATGCATTGGCGACGACGTACCCTATGGCGAGCTCACCTCGTTCCCGCGCGCCGTGCAGGCCAAGGAAGACGAGGTCGTCGTCTTCTCCTGGATCGTCTATGAATCCAGGCAGAATCGTGACGCGGTGATGGCCAAGGTGATGGCCGATCCGCGCCTCAAGCCGGACTGGGAGACCATGCCGTTCGACGGCAAGCGCATGATCTTTGGCGGCTTCCAGCCGTTTTTGGAGCTGTAGGTCCGCAACGCATTACGCTAGTCGGTCGAGCAGCGGCTTCAGCCGGTCGCCATAGCGCTTCCACAGATCGACCGAGCCCTGATATATCGGCTGGCGCACCTGCGCGGCCGACGCCGTGCGCACCGGCCGGTCGGTGTTGTGGAACGACAGCACGGCGTCGTCCCACGGCAGGCCGAGATGGGCGATCAGCGCCCGCGACTGGCCTTCCTGGTCGGCGACGAAATCCTCGTAGCGAACGTCGTGCACGACACCAGGCAGCACGGCGTGCCAGTGCGCCATGATATCGGTGTAGAGATTGTGGAAATCGGCGAGCTCGCCGAGGTCGTAGCCGTAGCGGTGGCTGTCGCCGCGGAAATGCACCTTGTAGATCGACAGGCAGGTCGCCGCCGCATCGCGCGCGCAATGGATGATCTTGGCCTTCGGCAGCATCATATGGATGAAGCCGACCAAGAGGAAATTGCCGGGCATCTTGTCGGTGACGTGCCGAGAACCCGGATAGCGGGCGTGCAGCATGTCGAGATAGGCCTGGCCGGCCTCGGCATAGGCCTTGTCGGGCATGTCGGTGATGCCCCAGGGAAAGCCGCCCTTCATGCCGAGCGGAAACTGCTTGCCAACCGCCGTCTTCAAAATGCTGAGCTCGCCGGCGCCATAGACCTGCGGATGGCTGGCGATGATCTGCTCGACCAGCGTGGTGCCGGAACGCGGCATGCCGACGACGAAGATCGGCGTGGCGTCGGCGATCCCGCTCGGCCTGTGCTTTTCAAAAAAGGCCTTGTCGAACACCGCCTTCATCGCCTCGAACTCGCCGCGCGTCTTGCCGGCGTCGTAGTCGATGCCCTGGCGGCGGATCGCGTTGCCTTCGGCGAAATAGTCGAAGGCGCGGCCATATTCCCTGAGGTCGTCATTGGCCTTGCCGAGGCCGAAGGAAAGCTGCATGCGCGCCAGGCTGCCTTGCGGCGCCTTGGCGTGCTCCGCCTCCATGCGGGCAAGCTCGGCGTCGCGCTCCTCCTGGCGCTTGACCTGGGTGAGCATTAGCCAGGCTCTGGCCATGCCGGGATCCACCGCCAGCGCCTGCCTGAAAAGATCGGCAGCCTCGTCGAGATTGCCCTTTTCCATCAGCCCGACGCCCAAGCCGTGCAAAAGATCGGCATCCTTCGGCCGGATCGTCAGTGCCTCGCGAAAAACAGCCAGTGCCTCACCCAGCCGGCCCGCTTCCTGCAGCGTTTCGGCAAGCCCGACGCGGGCGCGGACATGGAACGGGTTGCGGCCGATCGTGCCGCGATAAATATCCTCGGCGCCTTCGAATCGGCCGAGCTGCTTCAGCGACGAGCCGAGATTGTCACGCGCCGCCAACTGCTCCGGCCGGATCGCCACCGCCTTGCGGAAGAGATCGGCGGCGGCCGCTACCCGGCCGAGGTCGCGCAGTACGGTGCCGAGATTGTTGAGGAAATCCGGATTGTTCGGCTGCAGACGCGCCGATTGTTCGATCAGCGCCAGCCCCTCGGCACTGCGCCCGGTCTGGTGCAGCAGAAGCCCGAGGAAATGCGCAGCAGCCGGGTGGTTGGGCTTTTGCGACAGCACCTGACGGTAAAGCGCCTCGGCTTCCTGCCGGCGCCCCGCCTGGTGCAACTGCAGCGCCTGCTGCACGTGCTGGTCGAGCCCCAGCGGCGGCTGTCCGCCTGAGCCGTAACGTGCGCCTGCCGGTCGTCTCGGATTTCTGTTGATGGGAAACCTGCCGTGTTGTCCGCCTGCCGCGATCTAGGCCATCGCTGCGGCACGTGCAAGAGCAGACGGCGGTCGTTGCGAAGCAAACCTCCGAACCCGGGAACTTACCGAAAGTCGGTCGGCGTCAGCACATACATGTTCTTGCGGCCGTGCGAGTAGGCTTGGCGCGCAATCTCGTGGATCGACGAACGCTTGGCGTCGAAGGCGTTGAGAAATTCGGCCTCGGCTCCGCTTGCAGCCGGGTTTGCCGCCGAAAGTGCCGCAACCTCGACAAAGAACGGGACTTCGAGCATGCCGTCATGGCCGACGAAACGAATGCGCTTGGCCGCCGCGTCATAGGAGCGGCTGGGGTTGGGAAAATTCAGCGTCATGGTTGCGCGTCAAATCAGGCGGTTGCTTTCGGCAAGCTGGCGCGCCCGCCGCGCTGTTCCGTCAGTGTCGGCAATTCTTCGCCTCGCCGCCTCGTCGCTTCTTATAGTGAGGCGCGGCGACAAGACCTTTATCGGCTTGGTGACGGGACTGACTGCAACTGTCGGGACATCAGGTGTTCTTGCGGAATTCATCACTCACATCCTTTGATACCTGGATAAATACAAATGCCGGAGGAATTTTTCCGGAAGTTCTTCAAACAAGTTTTGAGGTGCACCGGGATCGTATCATCGTTCTGCAGATAACTATAGAAAAGTAATTTTGCATTGGTAGGGGTAAGAGGCCGAAAACTTCTTGAATAAGCCGTATTTTCAGACTAATGGTATGAAACCGTTTTGGGTCATGCTTGGCCCCGCGGCGTCAGGGGTTCTCGGCCCGCCAAACTTATCCAAATCGCCGACACCTGGTACCGCAATGCAGGCTCCGCTTCCGGGGCAGGCCGGAAAGAAACTTCAAGGCACGAGAAACTTCAAGGCACAAGCGAGAACTTCGAGGCACAAGAATGTCTGCTCGCACCACCCATTCCATCGCGCATTTCGCGGCACCGTTCGTGCTTGGCGGGCTGGATGGCGTGCAGCCGGCCGGCGACTATGACATCGACCACGACGAAGAGCTGATCGACGGCATGTCGTGGCCTGCCTGGCGCCGCGTCGCCACTTTCATCCATCTGCCGGCAAGGACAGTGAAAAGCGCGACCAGCCAGCTTGTCGCCATTGACCATGCCGAGCTCGACGCAGCGCTTCAGCACGACCAGGAGAACGCCACATGATCCGCTTCCAGCAGAGTGCGCGGCGCACGGACACGCCGGCGCATATCTTCACCGTCGGCCAGACCGTCCGTATGAAGAGCCGCACCGGCCTTGCCCAAAAGACCGCGGAGCTGTTCCAGATCAAGAGCCGGCTGCCGGTCAAGGACGGCTCGCCGCAATATCGCATCCGCAGCGATCAGGAGACCTATGAGCGGGTCACCACGGAAGACAATCTCGAACCGGTCGACAACCCGGCCAACTGATCCGAAAGCAATCCGCAACACGTATAAGGGATCAGAAAATGGCCAAGGGTCAACAGCGCAGCAATCGCGAGACGCGCAAGCCCAAGAAGGACAAGGTGGCGGCAAAACCGGCCTCGCCCTTCGGCTCGGCGGTCAAGCAGGCGGAGACCGCTGTGAAACCCAGGTCCAAAGGCTAGGGTTCGATCGCACGACAATCTGCCTGGAGGCGTGCTTGAACTTCGTCATCGAGTTCTACCGCTCGCGCGATGCCGACGAAGCGATACTCGATCGAGTGTCGCTCGAGGCACCGAACCTGCGCGCCGCCCTGCAAGGCGCCGCCACGCTGCTTCACACGCTGATGATGCCGCAGATCCCCGATCGCCTGCGCATCTCCAACGAAGACGGCGCCGAGCTCTACGTCGGCCCCGCCGATGGTGCCTATCCGGACGAACAGTGAGGCCGGTGCGCTAGCAAGGCCCGTCATCGACGACGCGATAATCCGCGGCGCGGGCTTCGCATTCGTTGGGGAATGTGCGCAGTTCGCCATGGCGACGGGCACAGACCGGGCGGTATTCGCGGGTGCAGAATGTCTGCTCCTCACCACCACCGCCGCCGCCGCGGCACTCGCCCTCGCGAATGATGCGGTATCCGGCCCGTTCGGCAAGGCAGGCATTGGCAAAGGTCTGGCGGTCGCCGCCGCGCCGGGCACAGACCGGGTCATATTGCTTGGTGCAGAATTGCGGCCCCGGCCGTGGCGGGCGCGGCCCCGCCCCCTCATCATCCACCACGACGGTGCAGGCTGCGAGAATTGCCGACAGGAACAGGATGGAAAAAACCTGCCGCGGAAAGATTGCCGCAAGAAGCCGCATGAATGTTCCCTCCCCTCGAAACTCCTGCCTGCACAAATGGTGCCTGGGTCAGGCCGATCCTCGTCATTCCGCTGCTAAATGCAACCCCTGTTTGCAACTGGCGAGCCAGGGCGGTACGGCGGCGCAAGCCAAGACAGCACCTGTCCCGCTTGCTGGACCATGCCTGGGTGAAGTCTGGCCGATGACCGCGCGGAGAACCGGGACTATCGGTGCGATGCGTCGGGATGCGCCCGTTGGGCCGCCCGCGGCTCTATCTTGCAAGCATCACGTTTCCGTGCGATAAATTTTGTGTTCGGGCATTTGCGACCCGGAGAGCGGAACGTTTTGGACGACCTTTCCCCGATACTGTGAATCTCTGACAGCCCCGTTTTCGGCGGGGGGTTTTACCATGCGCCAATGCATGACTGCCGAAGCAACCACCGGGACTTGCCCACGGCGCCAGGCGCGGGCGGAACCACCAAGACTGACACGGGTGAAGGAGTTTCCCCAATGGCCCAGACCGGCACCGTTAAATTCTTCAACGCTACCAAAGGCTTCGGCTTCATCACGCCCGATGGCGGCGCCAAGGATGTGTTCGTCCACATCTCGGCGATCGAGGCTTCCGGGCTGCGCACGCTCGTCGACGGTCAGAAGGTCACCTTCGATGTCGAGCCCGACCGTATGGGCAAGGGTCCGAAAGCGGTCAATCTCCGCGCTGCCTGAAACCACAGCGTGCCGCGCGTCCTTTCGGGGTGTGAGGATGCTGCAAGGCTTTGGAGTGAACTTGGATTCTGTAAAGGCGCGGCGGTTTTCGTCGCGCCTTTTGTGTTCCGGGATGCTTGCTGGTGCCCGCAAAACTTTCTCTTGCCGATGGCACTAAAATAAAGGACAAATTTCCCTCCGGGCATTTGCCGGCCCGAGACTGGACTTGTGGGATCAAAGGAGCTTCCCATGCCGCAGACCGGCACCGTCAAATTCTTCAATCACGCCAAGGGCTTCGGCTTCATCACGCCGGACGACGGGGCAAAAGATGTCTTCGTCCATATTTCGGCCGTGCAGGCGTCGGGTCTTCCCGGTCTTGAGGATGGGCAGAAAGTGACATTCGACACCGAGCCGGACAAGCGCGGCAAGGGTCCGAAAGCCGTCAACCTGTCGATCGGCTGAACCAGCCCTGGGCAGAATGGACGTGGGCCGGTCTGGTCTGCGGAGTTTGCCGCACGCTTGAATCGCCCAGTTAGATGAACCGCCCGGTCAAAGTTCGTTCAGCCCCCGTTCAGCCACGGTCGCATATTAATCTTCGTTAAAGCCGGACCGCATCCCCCGAAAACGACCCGGGCCGGCACGAAGGAGACCGACATGAACCGAATTTTCAAGACTGCCATCCTGTCCGCCGCGGTTGTTGCGACCACACTTGCGACCTTGCCCGCGGCCAATGCCGACGAATGGCGTCATCACCGCCGCCACCACGGCCACGGCGACGCCGTTGCCGCCGGCGTGCTCGGCCTTGCGGCCGGTGCCCTGATCGGCGGTGCCCTCGCCAGTCCGCAGCCCCGCTATTACGATCCGGCCTATGATGATGAGTACTACCGGCCTGCCCCGGTGCGCCGTTATTACGTACAGCCGCGAGTAGCCTATGCCGAAAGCTATGCGGAGCCGTGGACCCGCGGCTGGTACGAATACTGCTCGGACCGCTACCGGAGCTTCAACGCGCGTACCGGCACGTTCACCGGCTATGACGGCGAACAGCATTTCTGCACCGCCAATTAACGGAGGCAGTTTCCCGCCGGAAAGAAGCGCGGTCGCACAGGCCGCGCTTTTTGTTTCCGGCAAGCGGTTTCAGATCAGGAACGGATTGCTCCGCCGCTCCTCACCGAAGCGGCCGCCGGGACCATGGCCGCAGATGAAGCCTATGTCGTCGCCCAACGGCAAAAGCTTCTCCTTGATCGAGGCGATCAGCGCGGCGTGATCGCCGCCCGGCAGGTCAGTGCGGCCGACCGAACCGCGGAACAGCACGTCGCCGACATGGGCGAACTTCGCCGCCCGGTTATAGTAGACGACGTGGCCGGGTGCGTGGCCCGGACAATGGAGCACCTCAAACACATGTGAGCCAAACGAAACGGTCTCGCCTTCGGCAAGGAACCGGTCAGGGACACAGTTGCGCACGGGATCGGTGATGCCGTAGCGCTTTGCCTGGTTCTCGAGATTGGCGAGCAGTGGCCGGTCGGCGGCATGCGGGCCGATGATCTCGATACCGAGCGCCTCCTTCAGTTCCATGGCCCCGCCGGCATGGTCGATATGGCCGTGCGTGATCCAGATCGCGCCGGCAGTGATCGCATTGTCCTCGAGCGCCGCCAGCACCTTGTCGATGTCGCCGCCCGGATCGATGACAACGCCTTGCCTGTCGTCCATGTCGAAGAGGATGGTGCAATTCTGCTGGAACGGGGTGACCGGCACGATGCCGGCGTTGAGCTGACCCATATTCGTCCTTTCACGCTGTCGGAGCGCTGCGCGCCCCCTCGAACGCGTCAGGGAAGCCCTAACCTTGAATCAGGCCCTGATGTAGAGACACACGCGAACGGCGTCCACCGCTCCCACAAACGGCAAACGAAATGGGCGGCTGAAGCCGCCCATTTGAAAACCTGAAACGTCGAAGCTTATTTCTTCATCGCGTTCATGACCGCACCGATGATGCCGGTCAGGATGGCGCCACCGCCGGCACCGCCAACGATATTTGAAATGTTCAACGCGCTGCCGGCCCCTGCCGCCGTGGCGGCTGCTGCCGGATCGACCGAGCCACCCAGCAGACTGTTGAGGATGGCCGCACCGCCGACGCCGCCGACAGCGCCGCCCAGGATTTTGGTAAGCTGCCCCATCGCCGCAGTCTTGATAGCCGCACCCACCGCCTGACCACCGATGATGCCCGTAATCACCTGAATAATGATCGGAAGAAGCGTGTTCATATCCATATTTCCAGTCCCTCCATAGCCGCCAGCCTCCCAGGCCGACGCTATCATGAGACGCCGAATTGAATGAAAGTCAAATGCGCAAACGCTTAAATAAAAGGGGCGGCCCGAAAACCGCCCCTACTTGATAAAAAACCTGTGACTTTCGTTATTCTGCTGCAATCGCGTGGTTGGGTTGAACCGCCGCAGAATAGTCGTTCATCAATGTCTTGGCGATATCGCCGACCTCGAATCGGTAGGGACCGATCTCCGAAACCGGCGTCACCTCGGCTGCCGTCCCGGTGAGGAAGCACTGCTGGAAGCCTTCAAGCTCTTCCGGCATGATGGCGCGCTCGATCACCTCCAAACCACGGTCCTTGGCAAGGCCGATGACCGTGCGGCGGGTGATGCCGTCGAGGAAGCAATCGGGTTTGGGCGTATGGATCTTGCCGTCCTTGACGAAGAAGATGTTGGCACCTGTCGCTTCCGCCACCTGGCCACGCCAGTCGAGCATCATGGCGTCGGCATAGCCCTTGGCCTCGGCGGCATGCTTGGACATGGTGCAGATCATGTAGAGGCCGGCCGCCTTTGATTTCGACGGTGCGGTGCGCGGGTCGGGGCGGCGCCATTCGGCCATGTCGAGGCGGATGCCCTTGAGCTTCTGCGCCGGGTCGAAATAGCTCGGCCACTGCCAGATTGCGATGGCGCAGTTGATCCGGCTGTTCTGTGCGGAAACGCCCATCTGTTCACTGCCGCGCCATGCGATCGGCCGGACATAGGCGTCCTGGAAACCTTGCTTCTTCAACAGCGTACGGCAGGCGTCGTCGATCTCGGCGACCGAGTAGGGTATCTTGAAGCCAAGCAGGCGCGCCGATTCATGCAGGCGTTCGGTGTGGTCGGTCAGCTTGAAAATTTCGCCGCCATAGGCGCGCTCGCCCTCGAATACCGCGCTGGCGTAGTGCAGCCCGTGGGTCAAGACGTGGATCTTGGCGTCGGCCCATTTGACGAATTCGCCGTTCATCCAGATAAAGCCGTCCAGTTGGTCGAAGGGAACGGATGCCATGGTAACCTCCCGCGGGCGGCAGCCCGCACATCATTGTGTCGTTGCGTGTTTCGTTTCGGCCGCTGCAGGCCGCCATTGTCCTAAAGCGTAGGCGGATATTTAAGGTCTGGCAAACTCAGGAAGTTCCGGAAAAAACGGCTTCGCTTGCCTTTTCGTTCGCAATCCGCCGAAAAGCTTGCCAAAAATTACCATCACGCGGAAAATACGTCAATAGTGCTGACATAATTTCCTGCTTCACACGGAGAGAAGATGACGAGCCACGCAGCCGCAGAGCCGATCAGGACGGCGATCACCGACGAGGACGGCATCGATTTCGCCATCATCGAGCTGTTCTTCTTCGCCTATCGCGACTTTACCTCCGATCCGGACCAGATCCTGGCCGATTACGGTTTTGGCCGTGCCCATCACCGGGTGCTGCATTTCGTCAATCGCCGGCCCGGTCTGACGGTCGCCGAACTCCTCGACGTGCTCAAGATCACCAAGCAGAGCCTGGCGCGCGTGCTCAAGCAACTGATCGACACCGACCATATCGTGCAATTGCAGGGCCCTCGCGACCGCCGCCAGCGCGAACTCTACCCGACGGCCAAGGGCCGTGCGCTGGCGCTGGCGCTGGCGCGGCCACAGTCGCGCCGCATCCATGCTGCATTGGAAGATTCCGGAGCCACCGAACGCGCCGTTATCGAACGGTTCCTGGAAGCGATGGTCAATCCGGAACTAAGGGCGCAGATCGACATTGTGCCCGCAAAGATGTCAGGGAAAAGCCATGGAGACCATTGAGAGGGTTGATCATCCGACAGCACCGGAAGACGATGCGCCGCATCTGCTTGTGGTCGATGACGACACCCGTATCCGCAATCTTCTGAAACAGTATCTGACCGAAAACGGCTTTCGCGTTACCGTCGCCGGAAATTCCGGAGAGGCGCGGCGCAAGCTCGCCGGCCTCGACTTCGATCTGATCGTGCTCGACGTCATGATGCCGGGTGAAAGCGGCGTCGATCTCACCAAGGCGCTGCGGGCGGAGAAAAACGTGCCGATCCTGATGCTCACCGCACTGTCCGAAACCGACAGCCGGATCACCGGGCTCGAGGCCGGCGCCGACGACTATCTGCCTAAACCGTTCGACCCGCGCGAACTGATCCTGCGCATCAACAATATCCTGCGCCGCGGCGGTCCCGCGACGACGCCCAAGGTCGAACAGCTGGTCTTCGGCCCCTATACGTTCCAGATCGCCAGGCGTGAGCTGAAGCGCGGCGGCGAGGCGCTCAAGCTGACCGACCGCGAGCAGGAGATCCTGGCGATCTTCGCAGCGCGTGCCGGCGAGACGATACCGCGGCATGAGCTTGTCGGCGACGAGTCCGAGGTCGGCGAGCGCACGATCGACGTCCAGATCAACCGGCTGCGCCGCAAGATCGAACGCGATCCGTCCAATCCGGTGTGGCTGCAGACAGTGCGCGGTATTGGGTATCGGCTCAGCGTGGAATAGAATGCCGCCGACAGCGGTCCTTTGCCGGGCCGCCGGTGAGCGAAAAGACGAATGGCGACCACGCAACTCGAACGGCCGGGAGATGGCGGCTTGAGCGCTCGCGCGACGCGGGCGCTCAAGGCCGTGCCGCGCGCTTGGAACCGTTTCTGGCGCCTCGTGTCGCTTTACATGCCGAAGCGGCTCTATGCCCGCTCGCTGATCATCGTCATCGCGCCGATGATCATGCTGCAGTCGGTCGTCGCCTTTGTTTTCATGGAGCGCCACTGGCAGACCGTGACGCAGCGCCTGTCGCAGGCCACGGTGCGCGACATCGCCGCCATTATCGACCTGATAGAGACCTATCCGCACGACGCTGATTACGCCAACGTCATTCGCATCGCCCAGGATCGCATGCAGCTGAAGGTCGACCTCCTGCCACCCGACCCGCTGCCGCCACCCGGGCCAAAGCCGTTCTTCTCGATTCTCGACGAGATCCTTTCGTCCGAGATCACCCGCCAGATCAACCGTCCGTTCTGGATCGATACCGTCGGCAATTCCAATATCGTCGAGGTCCGCGTCCAGCTCGAGAACAAGGTGCTGCGCGTCTTCGTGCGCCGCAGCCAGGCCTATGCATCGAACACCCATATTTTCCTGATCTGGATGGTTGGCACCTCGCTGGTGCTGCTGATGATCGCCATTCCCTTCCTGCGCAACCAGATCCGGCCGATTCTGACGCTGGCCGAGGCGGCCGAGAGTTTCGGCAAAGGCCGGCCGATGCCGCGCGATTTTCGCCCGCGCGGAGCTGAGGAAGTCCGCCGCGCCGGCTTTGCCTTCATCCAGATGCGCGAACGCATCGAACGCCAGCTCGAGCAGCGTACCGCCATGCTGAGCGGCGTCAGCCACGATCTGAGGACCATCCTCACCCGCTTCAAGCTACAATTGGCGCTTGCCGGGACCAAGGCGGCCGATACCCAGGCACTCGACCAGGACATCGACGACATGCAGTCGATGCTGGAAGGCTACCTTGCCTTTGCACGCGGCGAAGCGTCGGAAGACGCCGGTCAGTTCGATCTCGAAGCCTTCTTCGACAAGCTTCGCGAGGAAGCCGCGCTGCGCAAGCGCAAGCTATCGACCGTGCTTGTCGGCGATCCGCATGTGCATGTGCGCCCCAATGCCTTTGCCCGGCTGCTGTCCAACGTCGTCGGCAATGCATTCCGCTATGCCAAGACGGTGGAGATCAATGCCAGTCATGGTCGCGGTTCGCTGCTCGTCACCATCGACGATGACGGCCCGGGCATTCCGCCCGAAAAGCGGGAGGATGTATTCAAGCCTTTCGTGCGGCTGGACGAGGCCCGCAACCTGGACGCCAGCGGCACCGGCCTTGGCCTCTCCATCGCACGCGACATTGCCCGCAGCCATGGCGGCGACATCGCCCTCGAACGCAGCCCGCTCGGCGGCCTTCGGGCGGTGATCAAGGTCCCGGCTTGACGGCAGCGAGACCCGGCCTTCATCGGCCCGTCACGAAACCATGGTGAAGAGCGCCAATGAAGCGCGCGATTCTGATTGATTCGGCCCTGCGGCCTCATTTCGACCCCGCGCCGGCCCGGGTGCGCCGGTGCGAGGCCAGAGCTGCGGCGTGGTCGCCGTTCAGGTATCGCGGCAAGGCAATCAAGCTCTCCGCCAAGGGACCGCCATGCGCATCCTGATGGTCACCGACGCCTGGCGCCCGCAAGTCAACGGCGTCGTCCACACGCTGGAGCGTCTCTCGGAGACCCTGAAATCCTTCGATGTCGAGACGGACTTCCTGACGCCGAACATCTTTCGCACCCTGCCTCTGCCGACCTATCCCGATATCAGGCTGGCGCTGACGACGCCGCACCGCGTGGCGCAGCTGATCGAGGCACGCAAGGTGGACCACATCCATATCGTCACCGAAGGACCGCTCGGCATTATGGCCCGGCGCTACTGCCGCAACGCCGGCCGCCCGTTCACGACCAGCTATCACACACGTTTTCCGGAATATCTGAGCGCGCGCCTGCCGGTGCCTGAAGCATGGGCCTATCGCTGGCTGCGCGATTTCCACAATTCCGGGCAGGGCACGCTGGTCGCCACACAGTCGCTTGCCGACGATCTTGCGGCGCGCGGCTTCACGAAGCTCCGGCCGTGGACGCGCGGCGTCGACACTGATCATTTTCGGCCGGACAAAAGAAAAGACCTGGGATTTCCCGGACCGATCTTCCTCTGCGTCGGCCGCGTCGCGATCGAAAAGAACCTGCCGGCCTTCCTCGACCTCGACCTGCCGGGCAGCAAGGTGGTCGTAGGCGAAGGGCCGGAATTGGCGAAGCTGAAGGCCAGATATCCCCATGCCCATTTCCTCGGCCATCGCCCGAACGACGAACTGGCCGAGATCTACGCTTCGGCCGATGTTTTCGTCTTCCCCAGCCGCACCGACACATTCGGCAACGTCATCATAGAGGCGCTGGCCAGCGGCACGCCGGTCGCAGCCTATCCAGTCACCGGTCCGATCGATATTGTGGGTGACGGCATCGGCGGTGCGGTATCGGACGACCTGCGGCAAGCAGCGCTCGCGGCCCTTCACGTCGACCGCGCCGAGGCGCGGCAACGCGCGATGCGCTACAGCTGGAAGGCCTGCGCGGAAATGTTCATGGAAACGGTCGAAGAAGCGCTCGGTACCACGCGTAAACTGGCCGCCTGAGCAAAAGCGCAGTTAAAACAATCTGCCGCCGTCCGGCACCCTGCGCTCGATCGCGCCGAGGACGACGGCGCCCTCTTCGTCGGGAAAGCCGAGCGCCAGCACTTCCGACATGAATGGCCCGATCTGGCGAGGCGGGAAATTGACCACAGCGAACACCTGCCGGCCGATCAAGGTTTCGGGCGTATAGTATTTCGTGATCTGGGCCGAGGATTTCTTCACCCCGATCACGGGACCAAAGTCGATTTTCAACTTGATCGCCGGCTTGCGCGCCTCGGGAAAAGGCTCGGCCTCGACGATCGTGCCGGCGCGGATGTCGATGCGGTCGAAATCGGCAAAGCTGATCTCGGGTTTTCGCGCGTTGCTCGAACTCATCGTCGGTCAGGCGTTTCCGTAGGTTTCGAACAGCACGCCGGCCAGCGCATCCTTGGCCGAAGTGCCTGACCAGACGACGAACTGGAACGCCTGGAAATAGCATTCGCAGGCTTCCAGCGCCGACGACAGCAGCACCTCGACCTGCTGGCTCGACGGCTCGACCCCACCGGCCAGCAGCAGCGACTGGCGGAACATGATGGCGCCTTCCTGCTCCCAGAGGTCGAAATGGCCAAACAGCATCTGCTCGTTGATCAGCGAAAGCAGCCGCATCACCTCGAGCGCGCGCGCCTCAGGCACCTTGATGTCGAAGGCGCAGGCCAGGTGCAGCGCCTCGTAGTCCTCCATCCAGGAGAATGAAACGTGGTAGTCGGTCCAGCTTCCGGCAACCGAAATCGAGATCTCGTCGTCGCCGGCCCGTTCGAAGGACCAGTCGTTGTTGTGCGCCACCTGCTCGATAACATCCACCGGATGGATTTCGCGGGAGAATTCGAGTTCGAGAAGTTCCATGAAATGCTTCCTGTCGTTCTGGGAGCGCCACCACACGCTCCGCGGGAGAGGCACACTCGAACAATTCTGCCTAGAACTCGGACGGCCAGGACTTCGTCAACGCAAAGACCCCGGACCGGACCCCACCGCCCGGCGCATGACCCTGCTCCGAATCATGCAACAAATTCAGTCTATTGATCGGGAGTCGCGTGACCAGCCAAATTTTTCGCACTGCGTCATTCGCATGTGGAAAGCCACTGTCACAAAGATTCACGCAGTACCGGTAAGCGATTCACGACAAAGCGCTTTTTGCGATCCGGCTTTGTGGAAAAGTTTAATGATTTATTTCTTGTTATTTTTTTGCACGCGGCTTTGCCGCAGCCGCAGGCGCTGCTTGACCGGTCAATTCGGCAAGCCTGGCCTCGAGCGCCTCGATGCGAGCGGCGAGGCGGGTGTTTTCTTCCCTGGCCTTCGCCGCCATGTCGCGAGCGGCCTCGAATTCCTCGCGCTGCACCACGTCCATGGAGTTGAGTATGCGCTCGGCCTGACCCCTGAAGGCGGTCTCCACCTCGCGCCGCACGCCTTGCGCGGCACCGGCTGCGTCGGTCATCAACTTGGCGAATTCATCGAGAATGCGGTTCGGTCCGTTCGCCATGGCAAATCCTCGCTTGGTGGAATTGACGTAGTGGCGCACGATGCGGAATGCAAGCATACGCTTGCCTTGACCCTGTCAAAAGCCTGCCGCATGGTCCGCGCCCGAACCTGATTGGAACCCGGAGACCCTGTTGAGCGAATATTTGCTGCCGCTGGCCGCCCTGCCCTTTCCCAACATCGACCCGGTCATCGTCAGGATCGGACCACTGGCGGTGCATTGGTACGGCGTCGGCTACATCGTCGGCATTCTGTTCGCCTGGTGGTATGCCAAGCGCCTCGTCACCAACCCGAAACTCTGGCCCGACGGCGCCCTGCCGATGAAGCCCGTCGACCTCGACGACTTCATCGTCTGGGCAGCCATTGGTGTGGTGCTCGGCGGACGCACCGGCTACGTGCTGTTCTACGACCTGCCGCGCTACATTGCCAATCCGCTCGATATCGTCGCCGTCTGGCAGGGCGGCATGTCGTTTCATGGCGGCCTGCTCGGCGTCATTCTCGCAATGACGCTGTTTTCCCGGTCTCGCGGCATCCGCACATGGTCGCTGTTCGACGTGGTTGCCGCCGGCGTGCCGGTGGGGCTTGGCCTCGTTCGCCTGGCAAACTTCATCAATTCCGAACTATGGGGCCGGCCGACCGACGTTCCGTGGGCATTCGAATTCCCCAATGGCGGCCCATTTGCACGCCATCCAAGCCAGATCTACGAGGCGCTGCTCGAAGGGCTGGTGTTGTTCCTTGTCCTGCGCTTCCTCACCCATTCGCGGCTCAAGCTGAAGACGCCGCGCTTCGTCGGCGGCGCCTTCATCGCCGGCTATGGCGCCTCGCGCATCTTCGTCGAATTCTTTCGCGAGCCCGACCAGCAGCTCGGCTACCTCCTTGGCACGAGCTGGCTGACTATGGGAATGGTGCTGTCACTGCCGATGGTGCTGGCCGGCATCGGGGCGATGGCTACAGCCAAGCCGGTGACAAAATCGCAGCTGGCATGACGCGGCTGAAGACCCGCATCGCCGAGCTGATCGGTGCGGTGGGCCCGATCCCCATCAGCGAATACATGGCGCTCTGCCTGTTCGATCCACAGGATGGCTATTACACGACACGCGAGCCGTTCGGCGCCGCCGGCGACTTCGTCACCGCGCCGGAGATCAGCCAGATGTTCGGCGAGCTGGTCGCCGTCTGGCTCTACCAGGCGTGGCTGGCAATCGGCCGGCCGACGCCGGTCGCCATCGCCGAAATAGGCCCCGGCCGCGGCACGCTGATGAGAGATATGCTGCGCACGCTTTCGCGGCTCGATCCAGCGCTTACCGCCAGCGCATCGTTCGCCTTGATCGAGACCAGTCCGCGGTTGACTGAGATCCAGAAACGGACGCTTGCCGGGACGTCGGTCAGCATCGCCTGGCATGAGAGCATCGATACACTACCGCAGGGGCAGCTTCTGATTGTTGGTAACGAGCTGTTTGACGCGGTGCCCATCCGCCAGTTCGTCCGCGCTGGAGCCGGCTGGCGCGAACGGATGATCGGTCTCGACGATGCGAACCGGCTGCGCTTTTTCGTCGGCGCCGGCTCGCTCGACCCGATGCTCCTGCCGGAGGGTGCCGAGAATGCGCCGCAAGGTGCCATCGTCGAGGTGGCGCCAGACCGCGCCGCCCTGATGGCGGCCATCGCCGGGCGACTTGCCGGATTTGGCGGCGCCGGCCTGTTTCTCGACTACGGTCACTTCCAGCCCGGGATCGGCGACACCTTGCAGGCCTTGCGCAAGCACGGTCATGAGGACGTGCTGGCCAATCCGGGGCAGGCCGATCTCACCGCCCATGTCGATTTCGCTGCCCTCGCGGCAACCGTTCGGGCACACGGCCTCGATGCCCACCTCTCAACGCAAGGTGAATTCCTGCTCAAGATGGGGCTTCTCGAACGGGCTGGCCGGCTCGGCGCCAATGCGGATGAGGCAGCTCGCGAAAAGATAGCGGCCGACGTCGAGCGCCTCGCCGGCCCGCTGGCCATGGGCGAACTCTTCAAGGTGCTTGCCGTCCTCCCCGCCGGCATTGCCGTTCCGCCGTTTCCAAGCACGGATTGACTTTTCGCTGCCGCCTCTCCCACTCTCCCATCTCCGGCTAGCGCCCGACATCAACGGCGCCAGCCTTAACTGACCAGCCTTCAACTGCGCCCGTCTTCAACTCGCCGGTCTTCAACTCACCCGTTTTCAACTCGCCGGTCTTCAACTCACCCGTTTTCAACTCGCCGGTCTTCAACTCGCTTGACGAAATCGTCCATACGGACAACAAAGCCGCCATGCTGAATCAGACCAAACCGGATCCCGTTCGGTCGCCCTTGCTGGAAACGGCGCAAGGCATCCGCCACGGCTACTTCACACGCGTCGGCGGCATTTCCAGCGGCATCTACCGGGGCCTCAACATCGGCACCGGCTCGAGCGATGACCAGACGCTGGTGCGCGAGAATCGCCGCCGGGTCGCCGAATGGATGGGCGTGCCTGCAAACCATCTGCTGACCGCTCACCAGGTTCATTCGCCGGACGTCGCCATTGCCAGGGAGGTTTTTGCCGGCGAGCGGCCCAAGGCCGACGCCATCGTCACCGACCGGCCGGGCATTGCCGTCGGTGCCTCGACCGCCGATTGCGGACCGGTCCTCTTCGCCGACGCCGAGGCGCGCATTATCGGCGCCGCCCATGCCGGCTGGAAAGGCGCTTTCACCGGAGTGCTGGAAAACACCATCGCGGCAATGGAAAGCCTCGGCGCCCGGCGCGACCGCATCGTCGCAGTGCTCGGTCCTTCCATCGGCCCACGGAATTACGAGGTCGGACCGGAATTCGTCGCCCGTTTCGTCGACGCCGATGCCGGCAATGCTCGCTATTTCGCGCCCTCCGCAAATGCCGGACACGCGATGTTCGATCTCAACCGCTACACGGTCGACCGACTGACCAAGGCTGGCGTCAACGCTGAAGGACTTGGCCGCTGCACCTATGCCGAGGAAGAGCTTTTCTACTCCTATCGGCGCAGCACGCATCGCAACGAGCCCGACTACGGGCGGCAGGTTTCGGCAATCGTTTTGGAGGCTGACTGATGGCGCTGCATTTCGAACGCTCGGAATTCGACGCGCGGCGCGATCGACTGATGATCGAGATCGCCGAAAAGAAGCTCGACGCCGTCCTGCTGTTTGCCCAGGAAAGCATGTATTGGCTAACCGGCTACGACACCTTCGGCTTCTGCTTTTTCCAGTGCCTGGTGGTCAAGGCCGACGGCTCGATGGTGCTGCTGACGCGTTCGGCCGACTTGCGCCAGGCGCGCCACACCTCGATCATCGACAATATCGTTTTGTGGACGGACCGCAACGGCGCCAATCCGGCGGTAGACCTGCGCAATCTGCTCAACGAGCTTGACCTGCTCGGCGCCCGGATCGGCGTCGAATACGACACCCACGGCCTGACAGCCTATAATGGCCGGCGCCTCGACGAGCAGTTGCAGACCTTCGGGCAGATCGCGGATGCCTCTGGCATTGTCAGCCGGCTACGGCTGTTCAAGAGCCCGGCAGAAATCGCCAAGGCGGAAAAAGCCGCAAATCTGGCCGACGACGCGCTGGACGCAGCACTGCCGCTGATCAAGCAGGGCGGCGATGAGGCGCTGATCCTGGCCGCCATGCAAGGTGCGATCTTTGCCGGCGGCGGCGATTATCCGGCCAACGAGTTCATCATCGGCTCCGGAGTCGACGCCCTGCTTTGCCGCTACAAGGCCGGTCGCCGCAAGCTCACCAAGAACGACCAGCTGACGCTCGAATGGGCCGGTGTCTTCCACCACTACCATGCGGCAATGATGCGCACGGTGTTGACCGGCAAGGTATCGAAACGCCACCAGGAATTGTTCGATGCCGCCCGCGCCGCGCTACTTGCAGTCGAGAAGGCGATGACGCCCGGTAATACGTTCGGCGACGTGTTCGACGCCCATGCCCGCACCCTCGAAGCCCACAATTTGACCAAGCACCGGCTCAATGCCTGCGGCTATTCGCTCGGCGCCCGCTTCACCCCGTCCTGGATGGATATGCCGATGTTCTATCAGGGTAATCCCGAAGCGATTGCGCCGAACATGACGCTGTTCGCCCATATGATCATCATGGACTCCGAAACCGAAACCGCGATGACGCTTGGCCGCACCTATCTGACGACCGAATCCCAGCCGAGGCCGCTGTCCCGCCATGATCTCGACTTGATCGTGCAGTGAATCCATAATGGAGAGAGTGTGAGGGGCGTTCGTCGCCAAGGAGTTTTCAGGCTAATGAGACGATCGCATGTGACGACCGTGTCATTGCTCGTGGCGCTGGCACTGGCGGCCTGCACCAATGCGAAGGACGTTCTCGAACCCTCGGCCATTGCCCCGCAGTCGACGCAATCGCTCTCCGGAGCCGGAGGTGCCGCAACGCCCCCCGCGACCCCGGCTCAGCCTGCCGGCACCGCGCAAACTGCAGGTACAGCGCAGCCTTCCGCTGCAGCGGCCGTGCCGCCCGCCAAAAGCGCGGCTGCCATTGCGCGGACCCGGCTGCAGGTGGCGCCGATCGTCGGCGCCTCGGTAGAAGCCGCGACACCGCTGACTGCCGAGCTTCAGACACGCGCCAGGCAGCGCGGCATCACGTTGGCCGGCAGCACCGACCAGACCCCAACGCATGTGCTCAAGGGCTATTTCTCGACCATGACGGAAGGCAAGGACACCACCGTCATCTACGTCTGGGACATCTATGACCCGGCCGGCAACCGGCTGCATCGCATCAATGGCCAGCAGAAGGCGCCCTCCGTCGGCGGCGGCGAAGGCTGGGCGGCGGTCGCGCCGGCGACCATGCAGGCAATTGCCGACCAGACAATCGACCAGTTCGCCACCTGGCTTGGCGGCGGCGCCGGCTGACCTGGAGCATGATTCCGAAAAGTGGAATCCGGTTTTCGGAAAGATCATGCTCAAACACAAAGATAGCGCCAGCCCGATTCCGCCGGCATGGAACTGGCTCTATCGCCGCATGCTCAAGCCGTAAGCGTTTATTGAGATTAGCCGGCGGATTCCCATTCACGACGCTTGCAATACCGGCGCGGGCCGCTAAAAGCCCGACTAAGAGGCTGGAGTGCTATCGGAGTCTCTCAATCCTTCGCCAGGAACGGTGCATGAAGCTCTTCGCGGGCAATTCCAACAGGGTGCTGGCCGAATCAGTCGCCCGCTACCTCAACATTCCGCTGGGCAAGGCCAGTGTCAGGCGCTTCGCCGACCAGGAAATCTTCGTCGAGATCCAGGAGAACGTGCGCGGCGAGGACGTCTTCATCCTGCAATCCACCTCGTTCCCGACCAACGATCATCTGATGGAACTGCTCATCATGATCGACGCCTTCATGCGCTCCTCGGCCAAGCGCATCACTGCGGTTATTCCTTATTTCGGCTATGCCAGGCAGGACCGCCGCGCCTCCGGCCGCACACCGATCTCGGCCAAGCTGGTCGCCAACATGATCACCAGGGCGGGCGTCGACCGGGTGCTGACCCTGGATCTCCATGCCGGCCAGATTCAAGGCTTCTTCGACATCCCGACCGACAATCTGTTTTCCGTGCCGGTCATGGCCCGCGACGTAAAGGCAAAATACAAGCAGCTTGCCAATGTCATGGTGGTGTCGCCGGATGTCGGCGGCGTGGTCCGCGCCCGCGCGCTCGCCAAGCGCATCGACGCCCAACTTGCCATCGTCGACAAGCGCCGCGAGCGCCCCGGCGAATCGGAAGTCATGAACGTCATCGGTGACGTGCGCGGCAAGGATTGCCTGTTGATCGACGACATCATCGATTCGGGCGGCACGCTGTGCAATGCGGCCGATGCGCTGCTTGCCGACGGCGCCACCAGTGTCACCGCCTATACTACCCATGGCGTTTTGTCCGGCGGTGCCATCGCCCGCATCGGCGCCTCGAAACTGCAGGAATTGGTCATTACCGATTCCATCCAGCCGACCCAGGCAGTGCTCGACGCCACCAATATCCGCGTCATCTCCATCGCCGAACTGATGGGCGAGGCGATCTCGCGCACGGCGACCGAGGAATCGGTGTCGAGCCTGTTCGATTAATGCGTGTCGCGCAAAACTGTGCAGCGGTTTTGCGATAACGAAATGCATAAAAACAAGAACCCAAAGCGCGGCGCATGAGGCCGGCCGAACGCGACGCCCTTTAGGGCTGCGACTCAGGCCGAGCTGGACCGCTTATTCGTCGCACACCTTCGCCAGCATCACGGGCGCCCTGCATATAACCGCGTGGCGAGGCTCCCAGCATGCGCTTGAACATGGTGATGAACGCCGGCACGCTGTCATAGCCGAGATCGAGCGCCACCCTCGTGATCGGCTCGCCGTCGGCCAGCCGTGGCAACGCCGCGAACAGGCAGGCCTGCTGACGCCAGGTCGACAGCGACAATCCGGTCTGGCGGTGGAACGCGCGGGTGAAAGAGCGGCGGCTCATGCCGACGATAGCGGCCCATTCATCGATCGTCGCATGCGGTGATGGTGCCGAGACGAAGCGCCGGCACAGCGCCGCCAGCCTTGCATCGGACGGGAACGGAAGGCCGAGCGGCCGTTCCGGCAGGTTCGGGATTTCGTGCAGCAGGAGCTTCATGATCAGCCCACCCCGCCCCTCCAACTCGGCGCCTTGCGGCAGCTTTTCCGATTCCACGATCAGACTGTGCATCAGGTCGGTGATGCCGACGACGCGCAACCCGTCAGGCAGGCCCGGAATGGCCTCCGGCATCACATAGACGGACCGCATGCTGACGTCGCCCAGCATCTCGACGGAATGTTCGGTGCCGGCGGGGATCCACATGGCGTGGTCGGGGGGCACCATCCAGCGCCCATGCCGCGTCGTCACCAGCACGACACCGACCAGCGCGTGCAGCAACTGGCTGCGGCTATGATGGTGCCGTGGCACGTGATAGCCGTCCGGATATTCGGTCGGCAGCGCCACCGCCGGCCCGACGGCCTGCTCCAGCCATTGCCAGCGACGCTCATGCAACAGCCCGAGATCGGTATCGCCCGCTCTGAACATTTCCCTGCCATGCGGCATCAGCTATGGCCCACTTGCGAAACTATTGGACCAAACCACGAAAGAAGTCGCGTGACAAGCAACGTATAAGGCAGCCGGCCCATAAGACCGCCTGCGGGAGCGCCCGCCAAAAGACCACGGAGCCTGCCTTGACCGATACCACAGCAACCGCCGACGCCAAGCCGGCAGCGGCCAGCCACATTTCAGCTCAGGCGACGGCCTTCACCGTCATCCTGGCGGTGAGCTTCTGCCACTGCATCAACGACATCATGCAGTCGTTGCTGTCGGCGATCTATCCGCTGCTGAAGGACAATTACGGCCTCGATTTCTGGCAGATCGGCCTTTTGACTTTCACCTTCCAGGTGACGGCATCCTTGCTGCAGCCGGTGATCGGCATGATCACCGACAAGCGGCCGATGCCTTATTCGTTGCCATACGGCATGGCCTCTTCGCTGATCGGCCTGGTCGTGCTGGCCTATGCCGGACATTATTCGCTGCTCCTGATCGGCGCCTCGCTGATCGGCATCGGCTCGGCAATCTTCCACCCGGAATCCTCGCGCATCGCCCGCTTCGCTTCCGGCGGCAGGTTCGGTCTTGCGCAGTCGCTGTTCCAGGTCGGTGGCAATTTCGGCCAGGCGATGGGGCCGCTGCTGGCAGCCTTCATCGTCGTGCCTTTCGGCCAGACCAGTATTGCGTGGTTCGCAGGCGGCTCGCTGGTCGGCATCGTCGTGCTGTGGCAGGTCGGCGGCTGGTACAGCCGCCTGCGTGCCGCGCAGAGCACCCGCAAGGCGGCAGGCTTCGTCTCGCCCTTCCCCCGCCGCAAGGTGATGGGCGCGCTGCTGGTGCTTACCTTGCTGGTGCTGACGAAGAACGCCTACATCGCCAGCCTGTCCAGCTACTACACCTTCTATGCCATCCATAAATTCGGCGTTTCGGTGCAGATGTCGCAGGTCATGCTGTTCCTGTTCCTCGGCGCCTCGGCCCTTGGCATCCTGCTCGGCGGCCCGTTCGGCGACCGCTACGGGCAGAAGGCGATGATCTGGTTCTCGATCGTCGGCGTGCTGCCCTTCACCCTGGCCTTGCCCTACGCCAATTTCGAGTGGACGATGGTTCTCACCGTGCTGATCGGCCTGATCCTGTCCTCGGCCTTCTCGAATATCGTCGTCTTCGCCCAGGAACTGGTGCCCGGCCGGGTCGGCATGATCGCCGGCATCTTTTTCGGCTTCGCCTTCGGCATGGGCGGCATCGCCGCCGCCGTGCTTGGCGTCGTCGCCGACATGAAAGGCATCGATTTCGTCTTCCAGGTCTGCTCGTATTTGCCGCTACTCGGGCTACTGACGGTCCTCCTGCCTAACATGAAGGAAGCGAGGAAGGTGGAGGCGGCGGCCAGCTAATCAGTTCATCTTTCGGAATTGATACGAGGGCGCGGCAGTTGCCGCGCCCTCGATGATTCTTTCACCACACGCGGGGTGAAAAGCCTGTTAGAGAGGGTCCACCCCTGAAGGCAAAATTTTGGTCAGCAACGCCTTCAAGTTGAACATACCGGGCTCAGCCCTGATGCTTCGCAGCGCTCCGCGCCAGGAAAGGCAATTCGCTGATGTCCAGACTAAAAGGCAAGGCCGCATTGATTACCGGCGGCACCAGCGGCATCGGCCTGGTGACGGCGCGACGTTTCATCGAGGAAGGTGCGCGCGTCGCTATCACCGGAACCAATGCGAGCCGTCTCGAGGAGGCGCGCACCATCCTCGGCAGTGATGTGCTTGTCATTGCCGCCGACGCCGGAGATGCTGCTGCCCAGAACGACATAGCGCGGCGGATCGAGGAAACCTTCGGCAAGCTCGACGCTCTCTTCCTCAATGCCGGTATCGCCGACCTGCGCCCGCTTGGCGACTGGACCGAGGCCGCGTTTGACAGGAGCATCGATGTCGACCTCAAGGGGCCGTATTTCCTGGTCAAGGCGCTCGTTCCGCTGTTTTCGAACCCGTCCTCGATCATCCTCAGCGGCTCGGTCAACGCACATATGGGAATGGCTGGAACGCACGTCTATGCGCTGGCCAAGGCCGGCATGATTTCGCTCGCCCGGACGCTCTCGGGCGAACTGATAGAACGCGGTATTCGCGCCAATGTGATCAGCCCGGGTCCGATCGACACGCCGCTCAACGATAAACTTGGGCTGGACCCCGAAGCGGCGAAGGCGCGCGCGAAAACTGTGGTCGGCCTGGTGCCTGCCCGTCGTTTCGGAACCGCCGAGGAAATTGCCAACGCAGTGGTCTTTCTTGCTTCGGACGAATGCCCGTTCATGGTCGGTGCGGAAATGCTGATCGATGGCGGCTTGAGCATCGCCTGACATCGGCACAACCTGACACAAGAACACCCGCCAGATGGCGGGTGTTTTTTGTTACGTTCTGAAAGGCCTTACGCCCTGAAGAAGGCCAGCAGGTCGGCGTTGATGGCATCGGCATGGGTGGTCGCCATGCCATGGGGCAAACCCTTGTAGACCTGCCTGCCATGACTGCCAGCCATGACTTGCACCCTTTCCCGCCTTCGGCTATAGAGCCGCCACCCGCGTAGACACCCTTGGAGGCAACGCGGCGGAAGGCTGCCTTCCCTTGTGATCCCGAACAAAGGTCCGCTTGCTTATGCGGCTGCCGGCTTTCGGATATGCAGGCCCGGTGGCTTTCGACGTTTACGGCCCCGGCACTTTGCCGGCCGCGAACGCTCCAGAACAACGCGAAAGGAAATGCCATGAGCCACGATACTTACGAGCTCAAGGCCGAAGCGCGCGAACAGGTCGGTAAGGGGTCCGCCCGTGCAGTTCGCCGCAACGGTAAAGTGCCTGCAGTGATTTACGGCGACAAGCAGCCTCCCCTGGCGATTGCGCTGACCTACAAGGACATCTACTACAAGATCCATGGCGGCGGGTTTCTGACCACGGTCGCCACGATCGATGTCGACGGCAACAAGATCCAGGTTCTGCCCAAGGATTTCCAGCTCGACCCGGTCAAGGATTTCCCTGTCCATGTCGATTTCCTGCGCATCGGCAAGGATACCGAAGTCAACGTCGATGTGCCCGTGCACTTCATCAATGAAGACAAGTCGCCCGGCATCAAGCGCGGCGGCGTGCTCAACATCGTGCGCCACGAGGTCGAGTTCCACTGCCCGGCCAATGCGATCCCGGATTTCATCACCATCGATCTCACCGGCACGGATATCGGCGATTCGATCCACATTTCGGCCGTCACCTTGCCGGTCGGCGTCAAGCCGGTGATCTCCGACCGCGACTTCACCATCGCGACCATTGCCGGCTCCTCGGCGATGAAGCCGGAGGCCGCGGAAGAGACGACTGAAGCGGCTGCGCCCGAAGCGGCTCCTGCCGCCGAAGAGAAGTAACTCCTTCCCGCCCGGAGGCGACGATGCTTGTCTTTGCAGGCCTCGGCAATCCGGGCGCGAAATACGCCAACAACCGGCACAATGTCGGCTTCATGGCGGCGGACGCGATCGCCCGCCGCCATTCCTTTTCGCCCTGGTCGAAGAAATTCCAGGGTCTGATCGCCGAAGGCACGCTTGCCGGCGAAAAGGTGATCCTGATCAAGCCGCAGACCTTCATGAACCTGTCCGGCCAGTCGATCGGCGAAGCCTTGCGCTTCTACAAGCTCGGCCCTTCGGCGCTGACTGTCTTCTATGACGAGATCGACCTTGCCGCCGGCAAGGTGCGGGTCAAGGTCGGTGGCGGTTCCGGCGGCCACAACGGTATCCGCTCGCTCGACCAGCACGTCGGCAAGGATTTTCGCCGTGTGCGCATCGGCGTCGGCCACCCCGGCGTGAAGGAAATGGTGCATGGCCATGTGCTCGGCGATTTCGCCAAGGCAGACCGCGAATGGCTGGACGTGCTGCTCGACGCAATCGCCGACGGTGCCGGATTGCTTGCCAAGGGCGATGACAATTCGTTCATGAACCGCGTGACGCTGGCCCTGCGCGACAAGCTCACGCCGACGGGCGACGACGATCGCCCGCCGCCCAAGGCGCCAAAGGCGCAAAGCCACGTCCGCCAGGCGCGGCCACAGCAGCCGGCGGCCAAGCTGCCCGAAACCGGCCCGATGGCGGCCATGCTGAAGAAGCTTTTTGGCGGCAAGGACTGAGCCATGGATCTGGATGACGTTCAGGAATTGGTCCGCCTCATCAGACAGAAGTATGTTGATTATTTCGTCGCTGCTGCCGGCGAACTTGCTCGCAACAGCCAAGGGTCGCATGCAACCGAGATCAAGTTTTCGAATGTCGATTCGTTCTATCGAAATCTCATCGCGATTGATTTCGTCGGCAATGACGGACAGCCAAATCCGCAATTCATCAACAGCGAAACCTATGTGAAATTCTCTCCGGATATTCACGCCGGGATTGGTGGAGTGGATGTCCTCGTCTCACCGTTCAAGTGGGACGAGGTTCATTTCAAATTCCCCGTAAATGAGCTCGACGGCGATCTCTTCGACGAATGGTTTCGCGGCTGGTTCGATATCGATGGCGAGCGTGAAACATCGGAGACCGTCGGAAACATCATTCACAGTGTGCAATTGCTCGACGGGCAACTGACCATTGATTTCGGAACCGCCGAGGTCGACGCGTTCTGGCATCTCCTGCAAATACTGAGCACGTCCGGCGTTCGTTCGTTGGCGATAGGCACCGATGACATCGCGCAGCGTCTGAATTGAATTGCGCCTTGACGATCATCGGCGCTTTCGCCCATAGCCCTGATCAAATTTCGATTTCCCGATAGGACCAGACAAAATGGGTTTCAAATGCGGCATCGTTGGCTTGCCCAATGTCGGCAAGTCGACGCTCTTCAATGCGTTGACCAGGACGGCGGCGGCGCAGGCCGCCAATTATCCGTTCTGCACCATCGAACCGAATACCGGCGAGGTGGCGGTGCCCGACCCGCGCCTGCAGAAGATCGCCGCGATCGGCAAGTCGAAGGAGATCATCCCAACCCGCATCTCGTTCGTCGACATTGCCGGCCTGGTGCGTGGCGCCTCGAAAGGCGAAGGGCTTGGCAACCAATTCCTCGCCAACATCCGTGAGGTCGACGCCATCGTCCATGTGCTGCGCTGCTTCGAGGATGACGACATCACCCATGTCGAGGGCCGCATCGATCCTGTCGCCGATGCCGAGACCGTCGAGACCGAATTGATGCTTGCCGACCTCGACAGCCTCGAGCGCCGCATCGTGCAGATCCGCAAGCGTGCCGCCGGCAAGGACAAGGAAGCAGCGACCGTACTTCCGATGATGGAAGCGGCGCTTGAACTGCTGCAGGACGGCAAGCCCGCCCGTATCCTGCTCAACGGCATCTCGGCCGAGGACCTGCGCATCCTGCAGGGGCTGAACCTGTTGACGTCTCACCCCGTGCTCTATGTCTGCAACGTCGCGGAAGCCGATGCCGCTACCGGCAACGCGCATACCAGGGCGGTCGAGAAGATGGCCGCCGCGCAAGGCGCCCGCACCGTCGTGATTTCAGCGGCGATCGAAGCCGAGGTCGCCCAGCTCTCGGACGAAGAGGAGATGGAATTCCTCTCCTCGCTTGGGCTCGACGAGCCGGGCCTGAACAAGGTCATCCGCGCCGGCTACGAGCTGCTGCAGCTCATTACCTATTTTACCGTCGGGCCGAAGGAGACACGCGCCTGGACCGTTCACAAGGGTGCCAAGGCGCCGCAGGCGGCAGGCGTCATCCACACCGATTTCGAGCGCGGCTTCATCCGCGCCCAGACCATCGCCTATGACGACTTCGTCAGGCTGGGCGGCGAAGTGGCGGCCAAGGAGGCCGGCAAGGCGCGCGACGAAGGCAAGGAGTATGTCGTCCAGGACGGTGACATCATGCTGTTCAAGTTCAACACCTGACCCGGCGAGGGAGCCCAGTGGCGACCATTGCCGTCGCTCGATGTCGCAGTGCCTCTTGCGCTGCTTGACGGGCCGTCGTGCGGGGTCTAAGGGGCCTCTGCACCGGCCTCGCGCCTCACCTGCCCGTGTCCGTGCGACCCGACTGACGCGCCCCCTCCAAACGAACGCTCTTTGGCAACAGCAAGGGAGACCCGGCGATGATCAAGGCCTTCGTCGTCGACAATGATCGCCTGCGCCTGGTCGACGATCTCCTGCAAAACAGCGACACTGTCGTCTGGGTCGACCTCTTCAACCCGACAAAGGAAGAAGAGACGACAATCGAGACCTGGCTCGGCATCGCCGTTCCGACCCGCGAAGAGATGGAAGAGATCGAGATCTCGAGCCGTCTCTACGTCGAGGACGGCGCCTACTTCATGACCGCCATTCTGCCTGCCCAGACCGAGGTTGACGATCCGTTGATGTCGCCGGTTACCTTCGTGCTCGCCGGCAGCAGGCTGATCACCGTGCGGTACCACGAACCGAAGGCGTTCAAGACCTTTCCGCTGCGCGCCGAGAAGGTGGCGACCGGCTGCACCAGCGGCGACACCATCCTGATCGGACTGCTGGAGGCGATCGTCGACCGCCTCGCCGACATTCTGGAGCGCGCCGGCCGCGACGTCGAGGTGATCTCGCGCGACATCTTCGAGGCACGCTCGACCAAGGTTTCCAAGCGCAACCGCGACTTCCAGGAGCTGTTGAAAGGCATTGGCCGCAAGGAGGACCTCGCCTCCTCGATCCGCGACAGCCTGATCTCGCTGCAGCGCCTTGCCGGCTTCCTCGCCCATGCCTCCACGCAGACCAGGATGAGCAAGGATACCCGCGCCCGCATCAAGACCTTGTCGCGCGACGTGCTGTCGCTCGCCGACCACGCCACGTTCCTGTCACAGAAGATCAGCTTCCTGCTCGACGCGACGCTCGGCATGATCTCGATCGAGCAGAACGCCATCATCAAGATCTTCTCCGTCGCCGCTGTCATCTTCCTGCCGCCGACGCTTGTCGCTTCGATCTACGGCATGAATTTCGACGTCATCCCCGAGCTCAAATGGCACTTTGGGTATCCCTTCGCCATCGGCATGATGGTGCTTTCGGCAATCCTGCCCTTCTGGTATTTCCGCCGCCGCGGCTGGCTGTAGGGTCATCAATAGCTCCGCTGCGGCTTGGGCGCAGCGGACTGGCGCAGTAGAAATTGCTTGACCAAATGCCGCCCTGCCTGCATCCGGGACCCGGACCCGCGATCGTACAATCATGAACCGGATTTCCATCATGACCGCAAAGACCTGGGCTTATGAGGATTTTGTCGAGGGCGCTTCGCTCGATCTCGGCACCAAGCTGGTAAGTGCCGCCGAAATCATCGAATTCGCCGGCGAGTTCGACGCCCAGCCGATGCATCTCGACGAGGCCGCGGGCAAGGCCAGCATCCTCGGCGGGCTGGCGGCTTCGGGCTGGCACACCTGCGCCATGTTCATGCGCATGCTGTGCGATGCCTTCCTGCTTGACTCGACCTCGCAGGGCGCGCCAGGCGTCGACCAGGTCAAATGGAAACGGCCAGTCCTGGCCGGCGACCTGTTGAGCGGCAGCACCACCGTCCTTGCCAAGCGTTTATCCAGATCGAAGCCCCGGCTTGGCCTGGTTACCATGCGCAGCGAGTTGTTCAACCAGCGCGGCGAAGATGTTTTCGAGCTCGAAAACACCGTCATGTTCCTCACCCGCGAGGGCAGTGCGTGAGCCTCGACGAATTCTTCTGCATCGGTATCACCGTCACGCTCGGTTCGCATCGATTCGAACCGGAGGCGATCAAGGCGTTCGCCCGCAAATACGACCCGCAGATATTCCATATCGACGAAGAGGCGGCGAGGAACAGCATATTCGGCGGGCTCTGTGCCTCGGGCTGGCACACCGCCGCCACCTGGATGAAACTGAACCTCGAGGCTGGCATGGAGGCAGAGGTCGCCCGCTGGCCCGGCCCTGGGCCGGTGCCGGAATTCGGCCCCTCGCCCGGCTTCAAGAACCTCAAATGGCCCAAACCTGTCTATGCCGGGGAAACCGTGACTTTCGCCCGCACCGCGCTGGCCCATCGCCCCATTGCCTCGCGACCGGGCTGGCGGCTGCTGACGCTTCGCTCGGAAGCTTTCGATTCGACGGGCGACAAGGTCATCGAATTCGAAAGTGCCGTGCTGGTGAAGGTGGGGTGAGCGGAGTTCTTCCCTTCTTCCACAGAACGGGAGAAGGAAGAAACGCTCAATGCCCCTCAAACCCGATCAGCGTCCTCACCGGTACGCCGAGCGCCTCTAACCTCTCTCGGCCGCCAAGGTCCGGCAGGTCGATGACAAAGCAGGCGGCGACGATATCGGCGCCGATCTGCCGCAATAGCTTGACGGCCGCCTCGGCCGTGCCGCCGGTGGCGATCAAATCGTCGACGAGGATTACCCTCTCGCCCGGAGAAACACCGTCCTTGTGCATCTCCATCTCGTCCAGCCCGTATTCCAGGCTGTAGGCGACGCGCACCGTCTCGTAAGGCAGCTTGCCCTTCTTGCGGATCGGCACGAAGCCGGCCGAGAGCTGGTGGGCGATGGCGCCGCCGAGGATGAAGCCGCGCGCCTCGATGCCGGCGATCTTCTCGATCTTGAGGCCGGCATAGGGATGCACCAGTTCGTCGATGGCGCGGCGGAAGGCCCGCGCATTGCCGAGCAGCGTGGTCATGTCGCGAAACAGGATGCCCGGCTTAGGATAATCCGGAATGGTGCGGATCGCGGCAAGCAGCGTCTCTTCGAGCGAGGACTTCATCAGGCGGCTCTCCGGGCCATTCAGATTCGGCTGAAGACGTGAAGGGAATTGGCCAATCGTAACCCGGTGCAGCTAAGTCCGGCTACCGCCATGTGACGCCTGACGGAAAATTGTCCGGCAAAGGGCCTGCTCTGCGCCGGCAGCGATGAATCGACATGCCTGCAATGAAAAGGGCGCCTTTCGACGCCCTCGCATTCTCGTATATCGCAGGGTTCAGTGCAGCACGCCGGCCCACACCTTGCGCTTGGTCAGGTAGACCAGCGCACCGAACAGCAACAGGAAGACCAGTACGCGAAAGCCGGTCTTCTTGCGATCCTCGAGGTGTGGCTCGGCCGCCCACATCAGGAAGGCCGACACGTCGCGCGAATACTGGTCGACCGTCTGCGGCGCGCCGTCATCATAGGTAACCTGGCCGTCGGAGAGCGGCTTCGGCATCTTCAGCGACACGCCGGACAGGAAGTACGGATTGTAGTGCGTGCCTTCCGGTATGACCATGCCCGCCGGCGGCTGCTGGTCGTAGCCGGTCAGCAGCGAGTGGATGTAGTCGGGGCCGCCCTGGGCATACTGGGTAAAGATATCGAAGACGAAGCGCGGGAAGCCGCGTTCGACGCCGCGCGCCTTGGCCAACAATGACATGTCGGGCGGCGCAGCGCCGCCATTTGCCGCCGCTGCCGCTTCGACATTAGGGAATGGTGCCGGGAAATGGTCGGACGGCTTGCCGGGACGGTCGAACATGTCGCCGGCATCGTTCGGGCCGTCATGGATCGTATATTCGGCCGCCAGCGTCTTGATCTGCGCGTCCGAATAGCCAAGGCCTTCCAGCGTACGGAACGCCACCAAATTCATCGAATGGCAGGCCGAGCAGACTTCCTTGTAGACCTTCAGCCCGCGCTGCAGCTGGGCCTTGTCGTAGGTGCCGAATGGCCCGGCGAAGCTCCAGTCCATTTCCTTCGGTTCGTGTATCGGGAAATGCGTCGGCGCCGCCTCATTGTGCGCCTCTTCCTGGGCGCTGGCTCCAGTGCCTGCGGCCCCGATGCCCGCGGCCACAAGGCCAAGCAGCGCCAGCGAGGTGAGAATCTTCTTCATGCCAAATCCCCTTGAGATTCTCTGACGCGCTGTCACCGTCTCGAGCATGACCTTGTCCGAGTACCGGTTTCCACTTTTCGCAATCATGCTCAGCCCTTGGTTTCCGGCGCGGCCGTGGCGCCGGCAGGATGTCCACCGCCGCCCTTGTTCTTCTCGAGCACTGCCTCGGTGATCGAATTCGGCAGCCGCCGCGGCTTTTCGATCAGCCCGAGCACCGGGAGCGCTACCAGGAAGAAGGCGAAGTAGAACAGCGTCGCCATCTGCGCCATGAACACATAGCTGCCCTCGGCCGGCTGCGAGCCCAGCCAGCCCAGCAGGATGGAGTCGGCTACGAACAGCCAGAAGAACAGCTTGTACCAGGGCCGGTAGACCGCCGAGCGCACCTTTGAGGTGTCGAGCCACGGCACCAGGAACAGCATGACGATCGCCCCGAAAAGGCAGAGCACGCCGCCGAGTTTGGAGTTGATCGGCCCGATATTGAAGGTGATGGCGCGCAGGATCGCGTAGAACGGCAGGAAGTACCATTCCGGCACAATGTGGGCCGGCGTCTTCAGCGGGTTGGCCACGGTGTAATTGTCCGGATGGCCGAGATAGTTCGGCAGGTAGAACACGAAATAGGCGAAGACGAACAGGAACACGATCATGCCGAACCCATCCTTGATGGTCGCGTAAGGCGTGAAGGCGAGCGTGTCGGTCTTCGATTTGACCTCGATGCCGGTCGGATTGTTCTGGCCGACGACGTGGAGCGCCCAGATGTGCAGCACGACCACGCCGGCGATCATGAACGGCAAAAGGTAATGCAGCGCAAAGAAGCGGTTCAGCGTCGGATTGTCGACCGCGAAGCCGCCGAGCAGAAGCTGCTGGATCCAGTCACCAACCAGCGGTATGGCGGTGAAGAAGCCGGTGATGACGGTAGCGCCCCAGAACGACATCTGTCCCCAAGGCAGCACATAGCCCATGAACCCGGTCGCCATCATCAGCAGGTAGATGATGCAGCCGAGGATCCACAGCAGCTCGCGCGGCGCCTTATAGGAGCCGTAGTAGAGTCCGCGGAAAATATGGATGTAGACGGCGATGAAGAAGAACGACGCGCCGTTCGAATGCATGTAGCGCAGCAGCCAGCCGGAATTCACGTCGCGCATGATCTTCTCGACCGAATCGAAGGCGAGGGTGCTGTCGGCTGCGTAGTGCATGGCCAGCACGATACCGGTCAGGATCTGCGCCGCCAGCATAAGCGCGAGGATGCCGCCGAAGGTCCAGGCATAGTTTAGATTGCGCGGCACCGGATAGGCGATGAAGCTGTCATAGACCAGCCGCGGCAGCGGCATGCGCGAATCGAACCAGCGTCCGATGCCGGTCTTGGGCGTATAGGTCGAGTGTCCCTCGCTCATGGAAATATCCCCTGCCTCAGCCGATACGGATCTTGGTGTCGGAAACGAATTGGAACACCGGTACTGCCATGTTCTCCGGCGCCGGACCCTTCCGGATGCGGCCGGCAGTATCGTATACGGAACCGTGGCATGGGCAGAACCAGCCGCCGAAATCGCCTTCCTGGCCGAGCGGGATGCAGCCAAGATGGGTGCAGACCTGTACCATCACCATCCAGGCTTCCTTGCCCGGCGTGGTTCGGTTGGCATCGGTTGCCGGCGCGTCGGCCGGCAGGTTGGCATTGCGGGCGATTGGATCCTTGAGCTCGGCGAGATTGACCGCCTCGGCTTCCTTCATCTCTTTTTCGGTGCGGTTGCGCACGACAACCGGCTTGCCGCGCCACTTCACGACGAGCGACATTCCCGGCGTCAGCGAGGAGACGTCGACCTCGACCGAGGCGAGCGCCAGTGTCGAGGCATCCGGACGCATCTGGTCGATGAACGGCCAGGCGACGGCGCCCGCGCCGACCACCGCGGCCATGCCGGTGGCAACGTAGAGAAAATCACGACGGTTGGGATCCTGGGTGTCGGTTGCGCTCACGGGTGCCTGATCCTTTCGCCTCTTCCGTGCCGGCGGCCGAGCCTTGTTCCCGCTCAATCGCGCCGGCCCGACAGCGCATGGCGAACAGGCTAGCGAATTCCTCCGGCATTTGGGACTTGGGTTTATGCGTGAAGCCTGTTTTTGTCCAGACGGGTGAAGGCACAAGGGCAGATTGTCGCGGGGACGTAATTCGCACGGCGGAATGATTGGAAAACAGCAGCAAAACCAAATGGCTGCGTTCGCCTCGACAGCTGGCACTGGCCCGGTTTATCCTCGGCCTATGGCGCATGTCATAGACCGCGACAAAATGGGCCGACGCGCCCGACCGCTGGCCCGATCACTGGCAGGGCGAGCTGCAAGGCGGAGCTTACGGCTCGAACAGCTGTCTGATCTTCAACTACCTGCCCGAAATCGGCGGCGGCCCCAGGCTGCACAGCCATCCCTATTGCGAGATTTTTATCGTCCGGACCGGGACCGGTCTGTTCACCCTCGGCGACCGGCAGATCGAGGCCACAGCCGGCCAGATCCTGATCGTGCCGCCGAACACGCCGCACAAATTCACCAATCTCGGGCCAGGCCCGCTGGAAACCACCGACATACACGAGAACGGCAGCTTCATCACCGAGTGGCTGGAATAACGCCTCCCGAACCAATTCCGGTTCGGATCATGCGCTGGCACCGAGCCTGGCCAGCACGGCCTTGGGAATGTTGTATTCCCGGATCACCGCGTCGTGCTTGCGCAGGCCGCAGAGTTCGCGCTGGATGAAATAGCCGTGCACCGCTTCGGCTGCGTCCTTGAGCAGCCGGGCTCGATCGTCGCTGTCGCAATTCTCGCGCAGCCTCGTCAGTGTTTCCTCGACGCGCCGGCCGGCGCGGCCGAGCGCGGCCGCCTTCTCGCCGAGGATTTCATGGCCAAGCAGGTCCAACGCGCTCTCCTGCGCGCCGGCCCGTCCGAAATTCGATGGCATTCTCACCGCCATGGTCTACTCCGCTTGTAAAACTACTCCGCCGGCCGGGTCTCGGCCAGCGCGCTCTCCTCGTTGAACAGGAAGCCGCCGGACTGCCGCCTCCACAGCCTGGCATAGAGCCCGTCGAGCCCGACCAGCTCGTCATGCGTGCCTTGCTCGACGATGCGGCCTTCGTCGAGCACCACCAGCCGGTCGAGTGCCGCAATGGTCGACAGCCGATGGGCGATGGCGATGACCGTCTTGCCTTCCATCAGCCTTGCCAGATTCTCCTGGATCGCCGCCTCGATGTCGGAATCGAGCGCCGAGGTCGCCTCATCGAGCACCAGGATCGGTGCATCCTTGAGGAAGACGCGGGCGATCGCCACGCGCTGGCGCTGACCGCCGGAGAGCTTGACGCCGCGCTCGCCGACATAGGCCTCGTAGCCAATACGATCGCGATTGTCGCGCAGCCCGAGGATGAACTCGTGCGCCTCGGCCTTCTCCGCTGCCGCAACCACCTCGGCGTCGGTCGCTGCCGGCATGCCGAGCTTGATATTGTCGCGCAGCGAGCGGTGGAACAGTGCCGTATCCTGGCTGACGACGCCGATATTGGCGCGCAGCGAATTCTGCGTGACCCGGGAGACGTCCTGCCCGTCAATGGTGATCTTGCCGCTCTCGAGGTCGTAGAGGCGCAGGATCAGATTGACCAAGGTCGTCTTGCCGGCGCCGGACGGGCCGACCAGGCCGACCTTTTCGCCCGGCCGCACGACGAGGTCGATGCCGTTAAGCACGCCGGACCCCTTGCCGTAGTGGAACTCGACATTGCTGACGTCGATGCGCCCGCCGCCGACGACAAGCTCTTTCGCGTCCGGCGCATCGGTCAGACCGAGCGGCTGCGAGATCAGCGCCTTGGAGTTTTCCAGCACGCCGAGGTTTCGCAATATGCCGTTTAGCTGCATCATCAGCCGGCCGAGCAGCATGTTCAGCCGCAGCACCAAAGACAGCGTGAAGGCCACGGCACCGACCGTGATCGAGCCCTCGACCCAAAGATAAACGGCAAAGCAGGCGATCGCCGTGATCATGACGCCCGACAGCATCGTCAGCGCCATGCGCACGCCTGTCAGCCGGCGGGTGAACGGGCGCAGCGCGTCGAGATAGATGTCGAAGCCGTTCCTGATGTAGCGGTCGTCGCCATCGGCCGAGAACAGTTTCAACGTCTGCACGTTCGAATAGGAATCGACAAGGCGGCCGGTGATCATCGAGCCGGCTTCGGCTGTGGCTTCGGCATGCTTGCGGATCGCCGGCACATAGCGCCTGGCCAGCAAGCCGAAGGCGGTAATCCAGATCACCACCAGCATCGCTAGCCGGAGATCAAGCCCGGCGACCAGCGCCAGCGTCGTCACCGTATACACGACCATGAACCAGACGACCTCGATGAAGCTTTCCATCAGATCGCCGGTCGCCTGTCCCGCCTGCCAGACCTTGGTCGCGATACGTCCGGCAAAGTCGTTCTGGAAGAAGGCGTAGGATTGGCGCGAGACATGGCGATGCGCCTGCCAGCGCACCAGATTATAGAAACCCGGCGTGATCGTCTGCTCGTCGACCAGCGCCGACAGGCTGACGACGATGGTGCGGATGACCAGCACCACCGCGATCATGAAGACAAGTTCCGGGCCGGCGGCAGTCCACAGCGCGTGCCAGCTGCGTTCGCCGGGAAGCTGATCGAGGATGTCGACCAGCCGCCCGACGAAATAGAACAGTCCGGCTTCGACCAGCGGCGCGATGCCGCCGATCACCAGCATTGCGAAGAAGGCAATCTTCGCCTGCCCGACATAATGCCAGAGGAAACCCCTGACTCCGGCAGGTGGCCGAAGGTCCGCGGGCTCCCGGAATGGATAGACCCAGTTCTCGAACCAGCGGTAGATGGCAGTCATCATTCGGCGGCTTCACCCTTGGCGATTGCATCGTTGGCGGCTGCATCGTTGGCAGAGGGGCCGTCGTCGAGCAGGAATCCGCCCGACTGGCGGTGCCAGAGTTGGGCGTAGAGCCCGCTTTTGGCAACGAGTTCCTCATGCGAACCTTCCTCGACGACGCGGCCCTTGTCCAAGACGACGAGCCGGTCCATGGCCGCGATCGTCGACAGCCGGTGGGCAATGGCGATGACGGTCTTGCCTTGCATCAGCTTGTAGAGATTCTCCTGGATGGCCGCCTCGGCCTCGGAATCGAGGGCGGAGGTCGCCTCGTCGAGGATGAGGATCGGCGCGTCCTTCAGCATGACACGGGCTATGGCGATGCGTTGCCGCTGGCCGCCGGACAATTTGACGCCGCGATCGCCGACATGCGCGTCGAAACCCTTGCGGCCGTTCGAATCCGACAAGCCGGCAATGAAATCCAGCGCCTCGGCGCGCCGCGCCGCCTCGATCAGCATCTCGTTGCTGGCGTCCGGCCGGCCATAGAGGATATTTTCGCGTACCGAGCGATGCAGCAGCGAGGTGTCCTGCGTTACCATGCCGATCTGGGCGCGGAGCGAGTCCTGCGTCACCGCCGCGATGTCCTGGCCGTCGATCAGGACCTTGCCGCTTTCGAGGTCGTAGAAGCGCAACAGAAGGTTGACCAGCGTCGACTTGCCGGCACCCGAACGGCCGACGATGCCGACCTTCTCGCCCGGCTTCACCGTCAGCGACAGGCTTTCGATCACGCCCTTCTGCTTGCCGTAGTGGAAGCGGATGTCCTCAAAACGGATCTCTCCCTTGGTCACGGCAATATCCTTGGCGCCAGGCCGGTCTTCGACGAGGCGCGGCAGCGAGATCGAGGCGATGCCGTCCTGCACCGTGCCGATATTCTCGAACAGCGTGGACATCTCCCACATGATCCATTGCGACATGCCCCAGAGTCGCAGCACGAGGCCGATGACCAGGGCGACGGCTCCGATCGTCACGGCTTGGCCGAGCCACAGCCATAGCGAGATTGCGGTGACCGAAAACAACAGCAGCGAATTCAGGACGTAGAGCAGGCCGTAGAGCTGCGTCACCAACCGCATCGATCGGTAAACCGTGTCGAGAAAGCCGGCCATACCGTCCTTGGCGAAGGATGCCTCGCGCCGCGCATGCGAGAACAGCTTGACCGTCTGGATGTTGGAGTAGCTGTCGACGACACGGCCGGTCATGGTTGAGCGCGCATTGGCCTGCTCCTCGCCGACCTTGCCCAGCCGCGGGATGAAATAGCGCAACAGCAGGACATATCCGGCAAGCCAGACGGCAAGCGGCGCGGCCAGCCGCCAGTCTGCCGAGCCGACGATGAACAGCATGCCGAGAAAATAGACGACGATATAATTGAGCACGTCGATGAGCTTGATGACGCACTCGCGCACCGCGAGCGCCGTCTGCATCAGCTTGGTCGCGATGCGCCCGGCAAACTCGTCCTGATAGAAGCTCATCGACTGCTTGAGCAGGTATCGATGCACCTGCCAGCGGATACGCATCGGATAGTTGCCCATCAGCGTCTGCTGGTTGAGCAGCGAATGGAACCAGACCGTTGCCGGCAGCGCGAAAACCACGATGAAGGCCATGCCGGCCAGCTTCAAGCCTTCGGTCTGCAGGAACGTCTCGCGATTCTGTCCGGACAGCCAGTCGACGATCCGGCCCATGAAGCCGAACATCCACACCTCGGCAAGGGCGATGGCCGTCACCAGCACCGCATCGAGAGCGATGTAGGGCCACGCGCCGCGCGTATAATGCACGCAAAAGGCGATCAGTGTCCGCGGCGGCTCGACCGGCTCCTTGGTAGGGAACGGATCGAGCCTTTTTTCAAACCAGCTAAACATAGTGATGCTCACAGTACTGTTTCCGCTCACGCGGCACGAGAACGGACGAGGTGCCCAGACCGCATGGCGCCAAGGACCGGCGATACGGAATCGTCCGCCTCGCCGGTCCTGCTTCGCGCTATATAGGTTGTCGCGGGCCTTTCGCCGACAGTCTCGTTTGACGATGCTGACGACGTTTTGACGATCCGGATTTTCGCGCCGGTTTTTGCACCAGGCCGGATCAGCCTGATGATCCGGCGCACCAGCGACGGCCGGCTATAGTCCGGAACGGCGCGCGAGAAATCGACGTCCGGCAGCATGCCGCGATGCGGACGCCGGCGGGTCTCGGCGTGAACCGCCGACGAGTAGGTCTCGCCGATCAAAAGCGCCCAGGTCGCAGTCTTGCGCTCGTGCAGGCTTCTTGAGCCGGGTATTCTACAGGGATCGAACATCGGTCCGTCCTCCAGTTGAAGATGCAGGTAGAAGGGTGAACCAACCCAGGTCGCGGGCATGCGCGGCACGGCAAAGGTGGCATCGGTCGAAGCGTGTTCAGGTGGGGCGTTCAGCCCCTTCCACAGCTTGAAAAACATCGCAGGATTCCTTCAAGGGCCGAAAAGGTTTCGGCGGGAATCGGTGCGATTGAAGTCTAAAAGGTCAGGAGAATCGTCGTACCGAAACCGCCGTCGGGCTGGTAAGCCCACGAGAGGGGTGGTGGATGTGCATGGCCATCATGAATTACCCCTCCATCGGTTCGGGTTGACAATGCTGGCCGTATAACCGACTTCGCAGAAAATGACCACCCGCCAGTCCAGGAATTTCCAAAACCGCGAGAGCTCTGTGGCTGATCTGCCACTTATTAGAAAGACGCGGAAATGAACGACCGTCTCCGCATCGCGCTCTACCAACCTGATATCGCCGGCAATACCGGGACTATCCTGCGCTTCGCCGCTTGCCTCGGTCTCGGCGTCGACATTGTCGAACCGGCGGGCTTCCCGCTCAGTGACCGGGCGCTGAAACGGGCCGGCATGGACTACCTCGAAATGGCGGCGCTCACCCGGCATGTCGACTGGCACGCCTTCGAGGACTGGCGCAAGCTTGCCAAGCGGCGGCTGGTGCTGCTGTCGACCAAAGCAGCTGTCGCCTACACGGATTTCGTCTTTGCCGGCGACGACATTCTCCTGTTCGGCCGCGAATCCGCAGGCGTGCCGGATGCCGTCCACGAGGCGGCGGATGCACGCCTGACCATTCCGATGCAGCCCGGCGCGCGCAGCATCAACGTCGCGCTTTCCGTTGCGATGGTGGCGGGCGAAGCGATCCGGCAGCTTCGCTAGGATGTGTACGCAATCGCCGGCCGCAGCGACCAAGGCGTCGTCCTCACGCAACACTGCGTCCTCTCCGGTCATTCTCATCCAGACGCACATCGCCTTCTCCTGCCGTTTGCATCTTCGAGGCTTCTTCGCTACAAGCTCAACTTAACTTGAGGTCAAGCGGAAAATCGGAGATGGCTGCGGCAACGGAATTAACAGTCGGCCAGGTGGCGATGCGCAGCGGCGTGGCGGTGTCGGCGCTGCATTTCTACGAAGCGCGCGGGCTGATCCGCAGCCACCGCACATCAGGCAACCAGCGGCGTTACGGCCGCGACGTGCTGCGGCGGGTGGCGATCATCAAGGTAGCGCAGGAGGTCGGCATTTCGCTGGCCGAGATCGGCAGAGCCCTTCGATCATTGCCCGAAGGCCGAACGCCGACGCGCGAGGATTGGAACCTGCTTTCGACGGCTTGGCGCGACGAGCTCGACCAGAAGATCAGTCAGCTCAAGAAGCTGCGCGACGGGCTGACCGACTGCATCGGCTGCGGCTGCATGTCGATCGACAAATGTCCGCTGAGGAATAAGGACGACAGGCTGAGCATCCGGGGGCCGGGAGCGAGACGCTTGCTGATCGAGCGTTAATCCGCCGCCGGCAGCCGCCTGATTGTAAATTCGATGACGTCGCCCGGCCGCTCGAACCAGCTCTCGATCTCGGTCCAATAGGCCTGCTTGGGAAAGCGCTCGAACCATTCCTTCGCCTTGAGACGAGCGTCGGAGCGCGGCAGCACGAAGGTCTCGCGCAGGAATCCGTCGCGCGGCATGCGCGCGTTCTCAGCGCGCGAACGGTCGAGCCTCTTCTTCAGGCCATCCAGCGGCGGTCTTGCCGGGGTGCGCACGAAAGAACTCCATTCACACTTGACCCTTGCACCTAAGAGATTAGGGATCGCGGCCGGAAAAGACGAGTCATTTGTCGGGGTACGCCCCGCAACCGGAGACAGGATTTGCAACGACCCGAGATACCGGCGGGGCTGCCAGCCGACATCGAACAGAAGAAGATGAAGGCACGGCTGTGGTTCGAGACGTTGCGCGAGCGCATCTGCGCCAGCTTCGAGCAGATCGAGCAGGACCTGCAGGGGCCGCAGGCCAGCTGGTCGCCCGGTCGCTTCGAAAAGACGCCGTGGCAACGCGATGCCGGCAAGGGCGGCGGCGGTACCATGTCGATGATGCACGGCCGCGTCTTCGAGAAGGTCGGCGTCCACACCTCGACCGTCCATGGCGAGTTCTCGCCCGAATTCAGGAAGCAGATGCCGGGCGCCGAAGAGGACCCGTCCTTCTGGGCGAGCGGCATTTCGCTGATCGCCCATCCGTGGAACCCCAACGTGCCGGCCGTGCATATGAACACGCGCATGGTCGTCACCTCGCGCCAGTGGTTCGGCGGCGGCGCCGACCTGACACCGGTGCTCGACCGCCGCCGCAGCCAGGACGACCCCGACACGATCGCCTTCCACAGGGCGATGCAATTTGCCTGCGAGAAGAACGCGGCGATCGCCGACTACGCGAAATTCAAGGCCTGGTGCGACGAGTACTTCTATCTGCCGCACCGCGACGAGCCACGCGGTACCGGCGGTATCTTCTTCGACTGGCTGCATTCGGGCGAGGACAAAGGCGGCTGGGACGCCGATTTCAACTTCGTCCAGGACGTCGGGCGATCTTTTCTCGTCGTCTACGGACATCTGGTGCGCGCCAACTTCAATGACAACTGGACCGATGGCGACCGTGACGAGCAGCTCATCCGCCGCGGCCGCTATGTCGAATTCAACTTGCTTCACGATCGCGGCACCATCTTCGGGCTGAAGACCGGCGGCAATGTCGCCTCGATCCTGTCCAGCCTGCCGCCTGAGGTGAAATGGCCGTAAAATCTCGGTGAGCATGATGTGAGCCGCAATCGGGTCTAAATCCCCAGAATTTGACGGCAAATGTGGCGCAAGGCGCGCCAGAAAATATCTTTTTCGTCTAATATTCTATTGAAAAGATTGGGCTATTTGTCGCGTCGGGCCGGGAAACGCCGGCGGTCCTTTACTCCCGAGAGCCGCGACCCGACGTGACCGGACGGCCCATGATTGAATGGGGCACCTTCCCAAGCGGGTGCCCGCATTTTCCAGGAGAGCATGCCATGCGCAAGCTTATTATGACCGCAGCCGCCGCTGCCGTTCTCGCCTCTGGTACTGCCGCACTCGCTGCGGTCAAGCACACCACCGGCACGATCAAAAGCTTTGATGGAACGGCAATGAGCCTGGTTCTGGATAACGGAGCCACCTTTACGTTGCCCCAGACCTTCAAGGATCCTGGCCTGAAGGTCGGCGAAAAGGTCCGCGTCACGTGGGATATGAGCGGCAAGGACAAAATTGCCGAGGCAGTCAAGATCGTGAAGTGATGTCCTGCCCGCCGGAGGTCTTGCCTCCGGGGTAGCGCAAGAGGGCGGAGCAGCGCTGCTCCGCCTTTTTCGCAATCCGTACCCCTTGAGCACTGCGTGTCGGCTTGCACGCGCGGCGTAGGGCAACCAAAACCGTTCGATCGTGTTATGCTTAGCTGGCCAGCGTGTAACCCGGATACCGGACCCGGTTTCCGGATCGCGCAATCAAAGGTCTGGAGCTTCCGTGTCATTGCGCGGCGCGACGCTCCAAGGAGGAGATGAGGAGAAGCCAAATGAAGGAATTCCATTGCGGGTCGCTCGTACCCGGCTGCGAGTGGCACACACGCGCCGAGGAGGAGGCTGAGGTCATGCGTCGTGCCGTCGAGCATCTGCGCGAGACGCATGGCGAGACGGTGATCCGCGAGACGATGATCGAGGCGATCCGCTCGCGCATCGAAAAGGTCCGCGACGCAGCGTGACGGTCAGGATTCGAGTGCCTCCGCGGCGCGCTTGAGCAGCGCGCCGCGATCAAGCGCAAAACCGGACTCGACCCATTCCTTTTCGAGATTCTTCAACGTTGCACCAAGCTTCGGCCCCGGTGATGCGCCAAGCGTCGTCAGATCGGCGCCCTTGACCGGAAAAACAGGGTTTTGCCATTTTGCAGCGAAGGCAAGCAGGCGCGAGAAGCCGCCGGCTTCGAGCAGTGCGTCATTGTCTTCGACCGCGCGGGCTCGAGCGGAAGCGAGCAACAGCCGCAACCGATCGACAAAGCCTTGGCGGTCGCCAAAATAGAGCCTTTTCGCCAACTCTCCTTCGGTTGTTTTCGGATCGACGGCCGCCGTGATCGCCCAATTCCGCAGCCGGCTTGCCTCGCTCACGGAAAGCCTCAATCTCTCGGCAAGCGTTTTCATGCGCGCGGCATCCGGCGGCACGATGGCTTCCAGCCTGAGCAGCGGGTCCGGCGCCCAGGCCAGATCCTTCTCGGTCTTGGTCAGCCCGTGAATGGCATCGATGCCCCATTTCTCGCTTTCCGGCAAAACGGCGGTCAGAACGCCGGCCTGGCGCATCCACAGCAGCGCCCGCGACGGATCTGGCGCTGACAGCAATTTCTTCAATTCCCACCAGACGCGCTCGACCGAGAGCTGGTCGAGCCCCTGCTTCAGCCTGGCACAAGCCTTCAATCCTTCGGCATCCGGCCTGCCGTCGCCATACCAGGCGAAGAAACGGAAGAAACGCAGGATGCGCAGATAATCCTCGCGGATACGCGCTTCCGGATCGCCGATGAAGCGCAGCCGCCGCGCTTCGATATCGGCGATACCGCCGACCAGATCGACGACCGTTCCATCGGCTTCGGCATAGAGTGCATTGATGGTGAAATCGCGCCGCTCAGCGTCGGCTTTCCAGTCGCGGCCGAACGACACTTTGGCGCGCCGGCCGTCGGTTTCGATATCGGCACGCAGCGTGGTGACCTCATAGGCCTTGCCGTGGGCGACCGCGGTGACGGTGCCATGCTCGATGCCGGTCGGCACCGTCTTGAAGCCCGCCGCCTCGGCGCGCCGGATGGTTTCCTCGGGCACCGTCGTGGTGGCGATGTCGATGTCGGCGACCGGCTGGCCGATGAGCGCGTTGCGCACCGCACCGCCGGCGACACGCGCCTCCTCGCCGCCGTCGGTGAGCGCGGCGAGCAGGCGCTGCAGGTGGCTTTCGCCGAGCCAGCCGGCCTTGCCAGCAATCGACACCGGATTGCTCACGAATAGAGCCTTTCATAAAGCGTTCGGATGATGCCCGCGGTGACGCCCCAGATGCGCTGGCCGCCATAGGGCATCTCGTAATAGAACCATTCGAGGTCGTTCCACATGCGACTGTCCCTGCTGTGGTTGGCGGGGTCCATCAGAAAGCCCAGCGGCACCTCGAAGACGGCATCGACCTCGTCGGGATTCAGTGTCAGGCCGAAACCGGGCCGCACAATCCCGAGCACCGGGGCGATGCGATAGCCGCTGCCGGAGACGTAGTCCGGCAGACGGCCGATGACCTCGATGTGATCCCTATCGAGACCGATCTCCTCGAATGTCTCGCGCAACGCCGCCGCTTCCGGACTCGCATCGGTTGGATCGATGGTTCCACCGGGAAAAGCCACCTGCCCCGAATGGTTGCGCAGCTTTTCCGCCCGCCTGGTCAAAAGGACCGTGGCTTCATGGCCATGATCGACGACCGGGATCAGCACGGCGGCATCGCGCAGCGCCTTGGCTAGCTTCAGCCTGGGATGGCCCGGATTGAAGCGGTGGTCGCCAAAATCGTCGCCGGCATGCGCCAACGGCTGCGCCGCCACGCGCTGGCGAAACTCGGCAGCGGAAAACGGCAGCGGCGTCACCTGATCCATCATAGGCGGTCCATCATGCGCTCAGCCGTTTCAGTTTCTCAGCCGGCATGATTGGATAGACCTCGCCCTTGGAACGGACGGCAAACATCGTCTTGCCACCGATGTCGATCTCTTCGCCGTGCTCGACCAGCTCGTACATCACCGGCCGCGCCACCAGCGCCTCCAGCCGCCCGCGCACCAGCACATAGGGCTTCAGGCCACCTGTCTCGTCCTCATCGACGAAGCGCAACGGGTGCCCCGCCCCAGCCTCGACCAAGTCCCCGACATTGGTGCGAAAGGTTATGATTTGTCCGTCGCCTGCGCCCGACACGTCCATCTCGACGGCAATAAAGGGCGCGTCGGCGACGCGGATGCCGACCTTTTCCACCGGCGTCACCAGGTAGGTCCTGCCGTCCTCGTCCTTACGCAGCACCGAGGAGAAAAGCTGCACCAGCGGCATCCGGCCGATCGGCGTTCCCAGGTAGAACCAGGTGCCGTCCTGCTTGATTTCCATGTCGAGATCGCCACAGAACGCCGGATTCCAGCGTTCCACCGGCGCCGGCCCCTTGCCGGCGCGCGTCGCACGCGAGACCAGCGCTTCCAGCCCGCGCGCCTCGGTCGCGGCCGTCAGGCTCTCTTCACGATGGTCGGCGGCTTCCGTCATGGTCACGAAATAGTCACTGTTGTTCCGCTTGTCAGCCTAAGTCTGTGATTTAAGTTCATTGCAGGCGCCATGCGAGGCCGAATCGCGGCATTCTCTGCGGCACCAAGGTGCCAAGCGGTGTTTCCAACAGAAGGATCGATGCTGCATGAGCGTTATGATCAAGGAAAGCCCGATCAGCGAAAAGGACATGGTGGCGCAGGCCGAGAAAGCGCTGGCCGACATTTCGAGGGTCCGTGACGGCGTCGGGCGGGTCATTTTCGGCCAGGAAAGCGTCGTCGAGCGCACGCTCGTCGCATTGCTGGCCGGCGGCCACGCACTGCTGGTCGGCGTGCCCGGCCTAGCCAAGACCAAGCTGGTCGAAACGCTGGGCATCGTGCTCGGCCTCGATTCGCGTCGCATCCAGTTCACGCCCGACCTAATGCCGTCCGACATTCTCGGCTCAGAGGTGATGGAGCAGGATGAATTCGGCAAGCGTTCGTTCCGCTTCATTTCCGGGCCGATCTTCGCGCAATTGCTGATGGCCGACGAGATCAACCGCGCCTCGCCGCGTACCCAGTCGGCGCTGCTGCAGGCGATGCAGGAATACCACGTCACCATTGCCGGCGTGCGCCATGACCTGCCGTCACCGTTCCACGTTCTCGCGACGCAGAACCCGCTGGAGCAGGAAGGCACCTATCCGCTGCCCGAGGCACAGCTCGACCGTTTCCTGATGCAGGTCGACATCCTCTACCCCGAGATCGAGGCGGAGCGCCGCATCCTGCTGGAGACCACAGGTATCGAGGATGCCAAGGCCGAAAACGTGCTGCAGCCGGCGCGACTGAAGGACATCCAGACGCTCATCCGCCGCATGCCGGTACCGGAAAGCGTCGTCGAGGCGATCCTGAAGCTGGTACGCTCGGCGCGTCCTGGCCAGGGCAATGCCGATACCGACAAGCACGTCGCCTGGGGCCCAGGCCCGCGCGCCAGTCAGGCGCTGACGCTGTGCGCCCGCGCCCGCGCCCTCTATGACGGCCGACTGGCGCCGTCGGTCGACGACGTCCGGGCGCTGGCCGAGCCGGTGCTGCAGCACCGCATGGCGCTGACGTTCGCCGCCCGCGCCGAGGGTACCACGGTTCGCGATGTTGTGGCGAAGCTCGCGAAAGGGATTTGATGGCGCGCATCGGTGAAGCGCAGGCACCGGCAGCGACGCGCGATGCGCTCGCCAGAGGCCGGTTGCGGGCTTCGTTGGTGCCGGACCTGCTGGTCGAGGCGCGCCGCATCGTCAACACGGTAATTGCCGGCTGGCATGGCCGCCGCAAGCGCGGCATCGGCGAGAATTTCTGGCAGTTCCGGCCCTATGTCGAAGGCGATTCCTCGCGCATTGACTGGCGCCGTTCCGCTCGCGACGACCACACCTATGTCCGCGACCGTGAATGGGAGGCCGCCCATACGGTGTGGCTGTGGGCCGACCCCTCGCCTTCCATGCTCTACAAATCGACCGGAGCCAGCGTTTCCAAGGAATCGCGCGCCCTGGTGCTGGCGCTGGCCATGGCCGAGCTTTTGTCGCGCAGCGGCGAGCGCATTGCCTGGCCGGGCCTGACTGACCCATTCACCGCCCGCAATGGCGCCGAGCGCATCGCTGCGCAACTGATGCACGCCGCCGACCTGCCGGCAAAGCCCGACCTGTCCGGCATTCGCCGCTTCTGCGACATCGTCCTCGTCAGCGATTTCCTCGACCCGGTCGAGGACACCATAGCCTGGCTGGACGTGCTCGCCCGCCACGGCGTGCGCGCCCATCTGATCGAGGTCGCCGATCCGGCCGAGGAAAGCTTCCCCTATGCCGGGCGCACCGAATTCACCGATCCTGAGACCGGCGACAAGCTGACCGCCGGCCGTGCCGAAATGCTGGGCGAGGAATATCGCCTGCTTTATGCCGCCCGCCGCCAGGAACTGGCCGCCTGGTGCAAACGGCTTGGCTGGAGCTTTACCGTCAATCATACCGATCGCCTTGCCTCCGAGGCGCTGGTGCGCATCCACATGGCCATGACCGCCGAGGGCAGCTTTGCCGGGAGGGCCCGCGCATGAGTTGGCTGCCGCTCTCTTTCGGGGCGCCGATGGTGCTGTGGGGCCTGCTGGCGCTGCCGGTGATCTGGTGGCTTCTGCGGCTGACCCCGCCCAGGCCGCAAACTGAGGTGTTTCCGCCGCTCAGGATTCTCGCCCGCGTGCTGAGGCGCGAAGAAACGCCGCAGCAGAGCCCTTGGTGGCTGACGCTGCTCAGGCTGCTGATGGCCGCGCTTGTCGTGGCGGCACTTGCCGAACCCGTCTTCAACCCGCGCGAAAAGCTGCCGGCCGAGGGCGCCGCCTTGGCGCTGGTGATCGACAATGACTGGGCAAGTGCCGCCGACTGGGGCAAGCGCGTCGCCACCGCCGAGCGGCTGATCGCCGATGCCAATTCGAACGGCGTGCCGGTGCTCATCGCTTTCACCGCCGAGAAGCCGAATGCCGAGATCGGTCCCTTCGATGCCGCTGCCGCGCTCGACCGGCTGCGCGCGGCAAAGCCGCGGCCGATCCCGACCGACCGCCCCGCCGTCTACGCCCGCGTCGCGTCAGCCTTGGAGTCGCTGCCGGGCGCCAGCGTCGCGGTGCTCGCCGATGGCTTGGCGGCGCAAGGCGACGAAGCCGCGTTCAACACGTTGTTGTCAAAGAACGCGGCACGCGTCGTCTGGGCCGTCTCCGACCGGCTGTCGCTGACCGGCCTGACCGGCGCCGACAATCAGGTCGACGGCTTCGCCCTGACCGCCATCCGCGCACCGGGCGATCCGGCACCTGCACAGGTGACCGCCGGCGCCTTTGACGACAAGGGCCGCCGCATTGCCGACGCGACGCTGACCTTCGCCCCGGGCGGAACCACCGCCACCGGCACGATGGCGGTGCCGTTCGAACTGCGTAACGACTTCGCCTACATCGCGCTCGATGGGGAGCGCCAGGCCGGTGCCGTCCGCGTGCTCGATGAGAGCTCAAAACGCCGCCGCGTCGGGCTGCTTTCGCAGTCCGAGGCCGATCAGGCGCAACCGCTGCTGTCGCCGCTCTACTACATTCGCCGCGCCCTGCAGCCCTTCGCCGATCTCGTCGAGCCGTCGAGCGTCGATCTCGCCGACGCCATCCCGCAACTGCTCGACCAGAAGCCGGCAATGATCGTCATGGCGGATGTCGGCACCATTCCGGAACAGGCGCGGCAAAGGCTGGTCGACTGGGTCGACAAGGGCGGCACGCTGGTGCGTTTTGCCGGTTCGCGGCTGGCCGCTGCCGGCAATGACGACGACCTGCTGCCGGTCCGGCTGCGCACCGGCGAGCGATCGCTTGGCGGCGCGCTGTCATGGACGGCGCCGCAGCCGGTCACCGAATTCCCGAAAACCGGCCCCTTCGCCGACCTCGCGCCGCCCACCGAGGTCACCGTCACCAGGCAGGTGCTGGGCGAACCGACGCCCGACATCGTCGAGCGCACCTGGGCCACGCTTGCCGACGGCACGCCGTTGGTGACCGGGATGAAGAAGGACAAGGGCACCCTCGTGCTGTTCCACGTCACCCCCGAGGCGACGTGGTCCAACCTGCCGATCTCCGGCAGCTTCGTCGAGATGCTGCGGCGCATCGTGCAATTGTCGCGCAACCAGGGCGCGGCTGTCGCCAATGCCGAGGCCGCCGCCACGTCGCTGGCACCTTATCGCATGATCGCCGCCGACGGCACGCTGGTGCCGCCGACGCCGGATGCCAGGCCGCTGGTGCCCGGCGCCGGCCCGCTGCCGGTGACGCTGGAAAACCCGCCCGGCCTCTACGGCTCCGAGACGGGAGTGTTCGCTCACAATCTGCTCGGTGGCGACAGCGCATTCACGCCGCTGGCCCGGCCTGAAATCACGGTACCGGTCACCACCATCCAGTATGCCTTCGACGAGCAGCGCAACCTCAAAGGTCCGCTGGTCACGGCGGCCCTGGTGCTGATGGTGCTCGACACGCTTGCCGTATTCTGGATGGGCGGCCTGTTGTCGCGCCGGCCGCGCCGTGCCGGCGCTGCGGCGACGGCAGCCGTCCTGCTGATTGCGCTCGGCGGCCTGATTGGCCACGCGGACGTCGCGCGTGCCGACGACGCCAAACCGGGAGATACGGAGGCGATCGGGGACATTTCAAAGACCCGGATCGCCTACGTGCTGACCGGCGAGCCGGGTGTCGATTCGATCAGCCGCGCCGGGCTCGAAGGCCTGACCCGCTTCCTCATAGAAAAAACCGCGCTCGAACCCGGAGCACCGGCCGGCGTCGACATCTCGAAGGACGAACTTTCCTTCTATCCACTGATCTACTGGCCGATCGATCCCTCGGCCCCGATGCCGAGCGAGGCCGCTATCGCCCGCATCGACGCCTACATGCAGCAGGGCGGAACGGTCTTGTTCGACACCCGCGACCAGTTCGCCAATGGCATTGGTGCGGATTCGACCAGCCCGGCGACGGAGCGGCTGCGTGACATCCTCGGCAACCTCAACGTGCCACCGCTGGAACCGGTGCCGTCGGACCACGTGCTGACCAAATCCTTCTACATCCTTCCGGAGTTTCCCGGCCGTTTTGCCGGCAGCCCGCTTTGGGTCGAGGCATCGCTTGAAGCCAGCAACACCGAGAACCGCCCGGTGCGCACCGGCGACGGCGTTTCGCCAATCATGATCACCGCCAATGATTTCGCCGGCGCTTGGGCCGTCGACGAGAATGGCGACCCGCTATTGCCGACCGTGCCATCGGATCCGATGCAGCGCATCTATGCGCTGCGCGCCGGCGTCAACATCATGATGTACATGCTGACCGGCAACTACAAATCCGATCAGGTGCACGTCCCGGTGCTGCTCGAACGGCTGGGGCAATAGACCGTGAACTGGTCGCTCGCCTTCGAACCGCTCACCACCTGGCCGCTGCTCGCAGTGGTTCTGGTGCCGCTGCTGCTGCTGGCGCTGGTCGGCCTTTGGTTTCGCCAGCGCGGCGCGGTCTTCCGCCTGGCAGCCCTGATTGCCCTGGCTGCGGCGCTGCTCAATCCCGTGTTCCTCGACGAAGAACGCGAGCCGCTGAAAAGCATCGTCGCCGTCGTCGTCGATCGCAGCCAGAGCCAGGATATCGGCGACCGTACCAAGCAGACCGATGCGGCGTTGGCCGGGCTTCGGCAGCGTCTCGGCCGCTTCAAGCAGTTCGACGTTCGTGTCGTCGAAACCGGCAAGTCCGAAGCCGCCGACGAGCGCACCGAGACGCGGTTGTTTTCCTCACTCGAAAATGCTTTCCGCGACGTGCCGCCGTCGCGCATTGGCGGCGCCATCATGATCACCGATGGCGAGGTGCATGACGCGCCACCCGGCGCACCTGACTTCAATGCCCCGCTGCACGCGCTGATTACCGGCAACGAGCATGAGAAGGACCGCCGCATCCGCTTCGAGAATGCGCCGCGCTTCGGCCTCGTTGGCAAGCCGCTCGACATGACCTATCGCGTCATCGCCACCAACAACGAAACCGGTCCGGTCGATGTCCGCGTATCGGTCAACGGCGAGCAGGTATCGGTCGAGCACGCCAACATCGGCCAGGCGATGCCGCTGCAGGTGACGATTCCCAGCGCCGGGCGCAACATCGTCGAACTCGCCATCAACCACGAGCCGGGCGAACTCACCGACACCAACAACCGCGCCATCGCGCTGATCGACGGCATCCGCGAAAATCTGCGCGTGCTGCTTGTTTCCGGCGAACCGCATGCCGGCGAGCGCACCTGGCGCAATTTGCTGAAATCCGACGCTTCGGTCGACCTCGTGCACTTCACCATCCTGCGCCCGCCGGAAAAGCAGGACGGTACTCCGATCAACGAATTGTCGCTGATCGCCTTCCCGACGCGCGAGCTGTTCGTCGAGAAGATCAAGGATTTCGACCTGATCATCTTCGACCGCTATCAGCACCGCGACGTGCTGCCGATCCTCTATTACGACTATATCTCCGAATATGTCGAAAAGGGCGGCGCGCTGCTGATCGCGGCGGGCCCCGAATATGCCGGCGAAAGCTCGATCGCCCGCACGCCGCTGATGTCGGCGCTGCCGGCAATGCCGACCGGCGAAGTCATCGACAAGGCCTTCTATCCGCGCCTCACCGATACCGGCCAGCGTCATCCGGTAACGCGCGGGCTCGACGGCTCCGCCACCGAGCCGCCGCATTGGAGCCGCTGGTTCCGCACCATCGGCGTCGAGAACCCCGAGGGCGAGGTGGTGATGAAGGGCGCCGACAACCGGCCGCTGCTGCTGCTCGACCGCAAGGGCGAAGGCCGCGTCGGCATGCTTCTGTCCGACCAGGGCTGGCTGTGGGCGCGCGGCTTCGAGGGCGGTGGCCCGCACGTCCAGCTCTACCGGCGCATCGCCCACTGGCTGATGAAGGAGCCCGAACTCGAGGAAGAGCGGCTGACCGCCGACGGCCGCGGCATGGTGCTGGAAATCCGCCGCCAGACGATGAGCGACGACCCCGGCCCGGCGCAAGTCATCACGCCGTCCGGCAAGGCACTGATCGTCAGGCTCGAGAAATCCGAACCAGGCGTCTTCCTCGGCAGCGTCGAGACCAGCGAAATCGGTCTCTATCAGGTCGGCAATGGCGACCTGACGGCGTTGGCCCATGTCGGGCCGGTCAACGCGCCGGAATTCACCGACGTCGTCTCCACCGAGAACCGGCTCAAACCACCGGCTGAGGCAACCGGCGGCAGCGTTCGTCGGCTGGCGCCGGCCTCGGCGCTCGGCAATCTCACCAGCACGGTCACGCTGCCCTCAATCGTTCCGGTCCGTTCCTCGGGCGCAGCCTCAGGCAATGACTGGATCGGCCTGCGCACCACCGACGACAGCGTACTCAAGGCCGTCTCGCGCGTGCCGCTGTTCGGCGGCTTCCTCGGCCTCGGCCTGCTGCTTCTGGCGATGGGCTCGATGTGGTATCGCGAAGGGCGGTAGCGCGGCGGTCTATCCTTCTCCCCTTGTGGGAGAAGGTGGATTGGCGCGAAGCGCCAAGACGGTTGAGGGGTGCTGAACGGAACGCTGTCGGCGCCAAGCTGGAACACCCCTCATCCGACCGAGCTTCGCTCGGCCACCTTCTCCCACAAGGGGAGAAGGACAAACCGCCGCCTACTCCTCCGGCTCCGTCGTGAACATCAGCGGGTAGCCCTTGGCCTTGCCGGCATCGGTTGCCCGCGCCGCCTTGGTCTCGGCGACATCCCTGGTGAAGACGGCGACAACGCAGACGCCGCGCCGGTGCGCGGTGATCATTATCCTATGCGCCTGGTCTTCGCTGAGCTTGAACTCGGCCTTCAGCACCGTCACGACGAACTCGCGCGGCGTGAAATCGTCATTGACCAGGATGACCTTGTAGAGCTTCGGCCGTTCGACCTTCGGCTTCGTGCTGGTACGGGGTTTTGTCGTGATTTCAGGCATTGGACCGGCAATTGCGTACGACAGCTTTGCGGTCATTTTGACATGGGCAAAAGCGGTCGTCCATTCAACCGCGCGCGATCGGCTTCCCGGCGGGCGCAGTTCAAAAGTCCGTGCCTATGTGGGAACTGCCGTCTGGCGTTCAACTGGCAGTGTGGGCCGGGACTGGCCCTACTGTCCGCACGCCAACAAAGACGACCGCTCCAGGCAAATCGCAACTGGAGCGGTCTTCTCATGGGGTAGAAAGGTGTCGCTTGATCAGGCCTTCGGAGCTGCCTTGACCACGTGCTTCTTGTGCTTCTTCACGGTCTTCTTGGCAGCGACCTTCTTCACGGCCTTGGCCGGCGCAGCGGTCGTCGTTGTCGTCGCAGCCGGGGTAGTGGTCGCGGCATTGGCGCTGCTGGCGCCGAGAACGGGCATCGAGACAGCCAGCGCGATGGCGAGACCGAGGGCGGAGAGGAGGGACTTTTTCATGGCTTCACTTCCTTTTTGTGCAGATCGGATTGAGTGTCACTGAACGGGATCGATCGGTGTCACTCCAAGCAGCTTCAAAGCGTTCGCGAGCATCCGGATTCCCTGTGCCTGTTTCTTGTTGGCGCAGAACCGGTTTCCCTTTCTTTGAAGTGCTTTCGCCGCGGTGACCTGCGTTGCCGCGGCATGGGTTTCGAGGGCTTCGTCAAACTGGCGGTTCAGATCGATGCAACGCTCGCTGCGGGTGGTCGCCACCTTTGCATCGGCCGCCTTTGCATTGGCCACCTTTGCATCGGCCAGTTTTGCATCGGCTTGTTCAACCGCGGCCGTGACGAGCGAAATGGAAAGCAACGCACCCATCAGACTGATCGCGAACCTTTGCATTGGTCTATCCGTAATCCCGTAACGCGTGTCGCAGCCGATGACCTGACCGCCACGGCACCACTTATGCCTTTGATTTTTTTCGGCAGTTTTTCCGGATTGTAGAATTTTGTTTCTGGATTGTTTCTGGGCAGCCCGGATCGGGCCGCCGATCTCCACTGGCCAACTTATGGCCTGAATTCTATCGTCTGGCTGACGGCCGAAGCACCGCTTGGGCGATCCACAAATGACAGGTTCCCTGTGAAATCCGACCCCCACATACTGATCGTCGACGACGACAAGGGCATTCGCGACCTGCTTCAGGAATTCTTCCAGAAGCGAGGGCTGCATACATCGGTCGCCGCCGACGGCACCGAGATGGAGACCGTCCTGCGCCGCGCCCAGGTCGACCTGATCGTCCTGGACGTCATGCTGCCCGGCAAGAGCGGGCTGGAGCTCTGCCGCGAGTTGCGCGCCAATTATTCGACGCCGATCATCATGCTGACCGCGGTTACCGAAACTACCGACCGCGTCGTCGGCCTGGAGATGGGCGCCGACGACTACGTGCCGAAACCCTTCGATCCGCGCGAGCTGCTCGCCCGCATCCGTGCCGTCTTGAGGCGCAATGGCGCCGCCGAACCGCGACGCGCCGCCTCGCGGCAGATCTACCATTTCGCCGGCTGGACGATGGACTGTTCGCGCCGCCGGCTGATGGCGCCCGGCGACGTCAGGATCGAGCTGACGATGGCCGAATTCAATCTCCTGCAGACCTTCGTCAAGAGCGCGCAGCGCGTACTGAGCCGCGAGCAGCTGATCGAGCTGTCCGGCGGCGACAGCGGCTACAGCTTCGACCGCAGCGTCGACATTCTGGTCAGCCGGCTGCGGCGCAAGATGGAGGACGACCCGAAAACGCCGAAGCTGATCCTGACCGTGCGCAGCGGCGGCTATCAGTTCCTGCCTGAGACGACCTCCGAATGAGACGCATCCTGCCGCAAACGCTGCCGGTCTGGGTGCTGCTCATCGTCATCGCCGGCCTGCTGATCAGCCAGATCGCGACCCTTTACATCGTTTCGCGCGACCGTGCCGCCGCCAATGACGTCGTCGATCTCTACCGGCTCAACGACCGCGCCTTCTCACTGGTACAGCTGATGCATGACGCTACGCCGGAACAGCGCAAGGCGACGGCCTCCGGCCTGTTCAACGCCACTTATGCGCTCACCGTTTCCAACACGCCCGCTGTTACTTCCTCGATAGCCGGCGACGACGAACTGGCCGAATTGGAAGACATATTGGTCGGCCGGTTATCGAAGTTCGGCATCACCGACGCGCGGGTCCGCCGCGACCCTGCAACGCACGAAGCCGACGCTCCCGGTGGGACGGTCGCCGGTCCCGATATCGGCCAGGTCGAGCGCGACCTGCTGGTGCTGGCGGCCGATTTCGCCCAGAGCGACAAGCTGACCGCCTCGCTTCGCTTTGCCGACGGCCAATGGCTGAACTTCACCGAGCCGAACACACCGGCTGGGCCGATACTGAGCTTCGACAGCCTGCCGCTCTATGCCTTGATCGCCGGGCTGGTGGTAGCTTCCTCGATCTGGTCGCTGCGCCGGCTGACGGCGCCCTACCGGATGATGGAGACCGCGGTGAAGCGGATCGGCAAGGACCTGAAGAGCCCGCCGATCGCCGAGAGCGGCAGCCGCGAGGTGCGTACCGCGGCAAAGGCGGTCAATGCCATGCAGGCGAGGCTGCGCGCCTATGTCGAGGACCGCGAGCATCTTGCGGCCGCACTGGCGCACGACCTGCGCACGCCGCTGACCAGGATGCGGCTGCGCCTCGAACTGCTGAGGAATTCGTCCGTGCGCGCCGCACTGGCGCACGACCTCGCCGACATCGAAGGTATTGCCAGCTCGGTTATCGACTTCGCCACTTTCGAGGTGACCGAGGAGAAGAGCGAGAGGATCGATTTCTGGTCGCTGGTGGAATCGATCGCCGACGGCTTCGACGAGGTCTCCTTCGACAATGACGATGCGCGCTCGCGCGGCCTGATCTGCGTCGCGCGGCCGGTCGCGCTCCGGCGCTGCGTCACCAACCTCGTCCAGAACGCGGTGACCTACGGCAAGAAGGCGCATCTCAGCCTGCGTCAATCGGGCAGGATCATCACGCTGGCGATCCATGACGAGGGTCCGGGCATACCGCAGGCCGAGCTCGACGCCGTGTTCGGCTCGTTCGTGCGCCTGGAACAATCGCGCAACCGCCAGACCGGCGGCCTCGGCCTCGGCTTGACCATCGCCCGCAACATCGCCCGTAGCGCCGGCGGCGAAGTCAGCCTGTCCAACCATCCCGATGGCGGCCTGCTGACCGAGCTGCGCCTGCCGCTGGCGGTTTAGCTTGCGGTATCGGGCTAAGCCGACGTTTGGTCTTGGTTCTCTCCCAAGGAGAAAAACTATCTTCGCAGCACCGCGCTCAGCACATCCCTGACGCCGATGGCGCCGACGAAGCGTGACTGGTCGTCGAACAGCGCCACCGGTGCGGTCTGCGAGCGATGCATGGCCAGCATCACGGTTTTCAGCGACGTGCCGGGATTGGCCCAGAATACCTGCGCCGTCTCCTCCGGCTGGGCTTCGACATCGGCGCAGGACACCCATACCGCCGGCTTGCCGTCGCGCTCGGCCGCCGCCACCAGCCCGTGTTCGTCGATCTTGAAACGCGTCGTCTTGCGCCGGTCGAGCCACACCCAGCCGTTCTCGCCGTGCTCGAGGTCGCGGCGGTCGCGCATGACGTTCCAGGCGGTCAGCACCGAGAGCGGGTTCACATTGGCGATGAAGTCGCGGACATAGTCGTTGGCGGGCCGCAGCACGATGTCTTCCGGCGCACCGGTCTGCACGATGCGCCCGCCCTCCATGATGGTGATATGGGTGCCGATCTTCAGCGCCTCCTCGAGGTCGTGGCTGACGAAGATAATGGTCTTCTTCAGCTCGGCCTGGAGCTGCAGCAACTCGTCCTGCAGCTTGGTCCGGATCAGCGGATCGAGCGCCGAGAACGGCTCGTCCATCAACAGGATCGGCGCCTCGGTGGCAAAGGCGCGCGCCAGGCCGACGCGCTGCTGCATGCCGCCGGAAAGCTCATGCGCATACTTTTTCGACCACTGGTCGAGATGGACCAGCTTCAGCTGCCTGTTCACCCGCTCCTTGCGCTCGGCTTCGGGTACCCCGGCGAGCTCGAGGCCAAGGCCGACATTCTCCTCCACGGTGCGCCACGGCAGCAGGCCGAACTGCTGGAACACCATCGCCACCTGCTTCTGCCGCAGCCGACGAAGCGTCGCCTCGTCGCAGGTGACGACGTCGACCGTACCGTCGCCGTCCTTGACCAGCACCTGACCGCGCGAGACGACGTTCAGCCGGTTGACGGCTCTGAGCAGCGTCGATTTGCCGGAGCCGGAAAGCCCCATCAGCACCGAGATCTCGCCCTCGTTCACGGTGAGGCTGGCGCCGGCGCAGCCCAGCACGTTGCCCGTCTGTTCGAGGATCTCGGCTCGGGTGGCACCACTGTCGATCAGCGCCAGCGAGCCTGCCTGGTCGGCGCCGAAGACGATGTCGACATTCCTGAAATCGACGGCGACGGTCATTTCTTGCCTCCCACGCCGATGCGCGTCATCCGGTCGAGCACGATGGCGAGCACGACGATGGCCAACCCTGCCTCAAGCCCGAGGTCGATCCTGCGCGACCCGAGCGCCCGGTTGATTTCCGTACCGAGGCCGCCGGCGCCGATCAGCGCGGCGAACACCACCATCGACAGCGACAGCATGATCGACTGGGTCAGCCCGGCCATGATGGTCGGCAGCGCCGAAGGCAGCTCGACCTTCCACAGCAGCTGGCGCTTGGTGGCGCCGAACGCCTCACCCGCCTCGACGATCGATTTCGGCACCGAGATGACGCCGAGATGGGTGAGCCGAACCGAGGTCGGAATGACGAAGATGATGGTGACGATCAGGCCGGGCGCGTTGCCGAGGCCGAACAGGGTCAGCACCGGGATCAGGTAGACGAAGGTCGGCAGCGTCTGCATCAGGTCGAGCACCGGCAGCATGACGCGATAGACTTTCGGCTTGTGCGCGGCCCAGATGCCGAGCGGCACGCCGATAGCCATCGAGACGGCGGCCGCGGCAACGACCAGCACCAGCGTCTCCACCGTCTGCTTCCACAGGTTCTGGTTCAGAATGAACAGCAATCCGATGAACACCGCGAGGGCCAGGCCTTTCGAACGCTGCAGGAAATAGGCGAGCAAAGCGATCAGGGCGATCAGCAGAACCGGCGGCAGCAACAGCAGTCCGTCGACGATGCCGTCGAGCAGAAAGTTGAGGCTGTTGGAAAAAGCCCTGAAGACGGTGTCGAAATTGTCGGTGAGAAAGCCGAAAAACGCCTTCCCCCACGCCCCAATGGGGATCTTGTAGCTGACCAGGAATTTGGAGATCGGATCCATCTAGCCCCTCTTCTGCCGGCGCCGTCCTTGCCGGACGGTCATCTTGTCACAGGATATGAAAAAGGGCAGCCATTTCTACCGTGGCTGCCCCTTGTCTCGTCATGCCAGATGGTCGGGTCAGCTTCCGAGCGCTGTTTTCACCGCTGCCGCCGCATCGCCGCCGTCGAAGGTGGTGATGCCGGCGATCCAGGGAGCGACCGCGTCCGGGTGCTTCTTCAACCAGTCGGTGGCGACCGTATTGGCGTCGCCGCCCTTCAGGATCGCGTCCATCATCTCGCCTTCCATGTCCAGGTTGAACTTCAGGTTGGCGATGAACTTGCCGGCATTGGGGCATTCGCTCATGTAGCCCTTGCGCACATTGGTATGCACGGTGGCAGCGCCAAAGCCGCTATCGCCCATCCCCTCGAGATAGGTGATCTTCATGGCGCCCATCACCGGATGCGGCGTCCAGCCGAGGAAGGCGATCCATTCATTGTTCTTCATCGACTGCTCGGCCTGGGTGAGCATGCCGGCCTCGGAAGATTCGACCAGTTCGAAGCCTTCGAGATTGGTCTTCGGATCCTTGATCATATCGAGGATGATGCGGTTGCCGTCATTGCCGGCCTCGATACCGTAGATCTTGCCGTCGAACTTGTCCTTGAACTTGCCGAGATCGGTCAGCGTCTTGACACCGGCATCGGCGACATAGGTCGGGACCACGATGCCGTAGCCGGCACCGCTGAGGTTTTCGCTGACGGTCTCGACCGAGCCTTCGGCGGTGTAGTCCTTGATGTCGTTGGTCATCGACGGCATCCAGTTTCCAAGAAACACGTCGAGGTCTTTGTTCTTCAGGGACGCATAGGTCACCGGCACCGAAAGCTGGATCACCTGCGGCTCGTAGCCGAGCGCCGTGAGCAGCACCGAGGCGACGCCGGTGGTCGCCTGGATGTCGGTCCAGCCGACATCGGACAGCCGCACCGTCTTGCAGCTTTCCGGATCGCCGGCAAATGCCCCAGTCGTGGATAGAAAAGCCGCCAGGCCGAGGCCGGCGACGAATGAACTCATACGCGACATGAAAATTCTCCCATTTCAGTTCTCGGTGAAGTGAAGCGACGGTTTTATCTCCGCCTTGTCACGTCAGCCAAACATCATTCTGCTGCGGTTTCAAGCACTAAGGCAATCACGAACAACGGCGCGGGCTGGCCGATCAGCGACACGCCCGCCGCTTTCCGGATGGAAGTCGCCTTTTCCCGGTGGAATGTAGGCTCTCCCCCTCCCCGCTTTGTTGCAACTCGGCTTAAAAGGACGGCATGGCCAAGCTGTACTTCCATTATGCGACGATGAATGCCGGCAAGACGACGATGCTGTTGCAGGCCTCGTACAATTACCGCGAGCGCGGCATGACGACGATGCTGTTCATCGCCGGCCACTACCGCAAGGGCGATACCGGGCTGATCTCGTCGCGCATTGGCCTGGAGACGGAAGCCGAGATGTTCCGGGACGGCGACGATCTGTTTGCCCGGGTCGCCGAGCATCACGACCACGCCACGGTCCATTGCGTCTTCGTCGACGAGGCGCAATTCCTGGAAGAGGAGCAAGTCTGGCAACTCGCCCGCATCGCCGACCGGCTCAACATCCCTGTCATGTGCTACGGCCTGCGCACCGATTTCCAGGGCAAGCTGTTTTCCGGCTCGCGCGCCCTGCTGGCGATCGCCGACGACCTGCGCGAGGTGCGCACCATCTGCCGTTGCGGCCGCAAGGCGACGATGGTGGTGCGCCTCGGCGCCGACGGCAAGGTGGCGAAACAGGGCGAACAGGTGGCGATCGGCAAGGATGTCTATGTCTCGCTCTGCCGCCGCCATTGGGAAGAAGAAATGGGCCGCGCCGTGCCCGACGATTTCATCGGCTTCACCAAAACCTGACCAGCGCTATTTGTTTCATCCGGCCTTGACTTGGCGCACGCCGAACAGCTTGAAACAGCAATCGTTTCCGCCATCATGCGGCGTTTGTTAAGCGTGCCGCCTATTTTGATCCGCAGCCAGAGCCGTCGGGGAGTTCTCATGCTTCGAGCCATTTCGTCTGCCGCTGCTTTCCTCATCGCCGGCGCTCTTGCCGCGCATGCCGACGGCGATGCTGCTCTCGGCAAGAAAGTCTTCAACAGATGCATGGCCTGTCACGAGGCAACGAGCGACCGCGACAAGGTCGGCCCGCATCTGCTGGGTGTCGTCGGCCGCACCGCCGGCACCGCGGACAGCTATCTCGGCCGCTACTCGCAGGGGATGAAGGACGCCGGCGCCACCGGCCTGGTCTGGGACGAAGCAAACCTTGCCGAATACCTGCGCGCGCCGCGGCAGAAGGTCCCCGGCAACAAAATGGCCTTCTCCGGCCTGACCAGCGACGACGACATCGCCAACGTCATCGCCTACCTCAAGGCCGATCCCAAGCCCTGAGCGTCGCTCCCGAGCATGGTTGAAGCGGTGTCTGACCGGACGGCAGTTACACCGTAATCATTGCCTGACTATCCTGCGGTCGGCCTCCTGAAATTCTTTTGTTTTCCTGTAATCCCATGTCTTCCGTCTTTCATTCGCCAAACCCGGCACATATATTCGCGGCGGTTTGCGAAACGAAACCGATGCCGAAGCGGGAGGCCCCAATGGCGACATTGCAGAATTTCGATGCCGAGATTGCCAAGACCAAGCAGGTCGTGGAGGACATGCGCACCAAGATCGAGCAGTCCGGTACCGTGCTCGACACGCTCGCCACCGCCGACAAGAAGATCGGGGACGCCAATTTCGATATCGAGAATGCCCGCATCGAGGATGTGCTGAAGCAGCAGAAGGTGATGGAAGGCAATATTGCCGACCTGATCATCGGCCTCGAGGACGCCACCAACGTCTTCGGCGCCGAATTCGAGAGCATGAAGAACTACACCGGCTGGGAAAATTTCGTCGGTGTCTTCTCCAGCCAGCGCAAGCAGCGCCTGCGCACCGACCGCGTCCGCAACATGTCGCTGGCCGGCAATTTGCAGGAGCTGCTGGCGAAATCCGACACCATCGTCGGCATCCTCAAGGCGCAGAAGCAGGTTCTCGACACCCGCTACAAGACCTCCGAGGCCAGCCTGTCGCAGGTGATCGAGCGCCGCAAGACCACCATGTCCAATCTCGAGACCGTGCAGAAGCGCATCGAGGAACTCAACCCGATGCTGCTCGACATCGAGAACAAGATCGCCGCCTCGACCAGCCAGAAGGAGCGCACGCAGCTTGAAGGCGAACGCTCGAAACTGGCCACGGAATACAACGAGAAGCAAGCCAAGGAGCAGGAATTGCTGGCCGAAAGCCAGACGCTGGAGCGCTATACCTCGATGTTCCAGACCTTCGTCGATTCGCTCAACAACCAGATCGCGGCGCAATCGACGCTGATCAACAAACTGACCATCGATACCGAGCAGCGCATCGTACTGTACAAGGCGCTGGAAGATTCGCTGAAGACCGCCGCCCAGCAGGATGTCGCCCACAAGATCAACACGCTGGGCAGCCAGGTCGACAACACCGCCGAAGAGACCATGGCCGGCATCGGTGCCGCCTCGCAAAAGCACATCGGCGATCTGCTTGAAATGCATGAGAAGAACATGGTCGCCACCGCCGACATCCAGCGCCGCAAGAAGCTCGCCGACGATGCCTTCGCCCGCCGCTTCGACGATGTGATGAAGAAGCACAATTCGGCAAATTACGTTCAGTCGTAATTGCTGCACGTGCACTGCTTCCAAGGGCTGGCAGCATGACCCCCGAAAACGAAGCCGCGGCGCGCTATTTCTCGGCGATCGCGGCGGCACTTGGCGGCCTCGAAGTGTTCATGCGCGACGATCGCTCGCCGCTCTACCGGCACGGCATCGTCGCCAAGGTCGTCGCCGAATATATTGCGCGGCTCGACAAGTCGTTCTCGTGCTGGCGCAACCGGCTGGGCTTCACCGAGACGTTCCGCATCTCGCGCGCCGAAAGCGGTTTCCCGGTCTTCCAGAACCTGCTGGAGCTGGAAAACGACCGGCTCCAGGCTGATGCGCGCCTCGCCAATCTCCCGCTGGCCGACGAGCTGCGCGAGGAAATGGCGGACTTCATCCTGCGCCACAAGGAATTCCCCGAAGCGCTGCAGAAGTCGATGGCCGAGCGGCTTTACCTCGAGGACGTCAAGAGCGAGACCCCCTTCGGCCCGTTCACCCTGGCCCAGACGGTCAAGGTGTCGGTCAATCCGAAGACGTTGCGGCCCTATTATCTGGTCCACTGGGCCTGCTTCGACGGCAGCGCCAACCTGCCGCTTGTCTATATGGTGACGGTCGAGGATTCCTCGGACGACATGATCCGGCAGCTTGTCGACTCCAGTGGCAAACTTAATGAGAGGGTCGACATTCCGCTGCCGGTCGACGGCTTGCTCAATCCCGAGCTTGCCCACCGTTTCGACGATTTCACCGAGAAGAATTCCGCCTACGCGCTGTCGCCGGCGACCATCGCGGTCAACCTCGACAAGGATTTCGAGCCGCTGCATCCCAAGCAGCTGCGTCGCGTCGTGCTCGGCCCGTTCTATTCTGCAGGGATTACCGACAACAATTCGACGGTGAGCGAAGTGCTGGCCAAGGTGCGCAAGCCGGAAAACGCCTGGCTGCTGACCTGGACCATCCAGGAGGTCTTTTCCAAGGCCGAAAAGCCAGGCCGCAAGGGGCTGTTTTCGAGCGAAAAGACGACGCAGGAATTCTTCATCAATACCGACGATCTCGAGGCCGCGCGGCAAGGCGTGTCGAGCTATGAGAACCATGCGCTGATCCCGCACGAGGCTTATCAGGCGCTCTATGCCGCCGGCGAGGCGCAGAAGATCTTTTCCGGCTACAAGGTCCACATCCTGTCCAAAGGGCAGGTCATCAGCGACGTCTGACCGTCAAATCGCGGAGCATCCTCCATGGACACCGGCCTGACCACCATCCCGGAAGCGGCAATTGAAAAGCACCGTGCCACTGCGCAAAGTTTCATCACTCGCATCGTCGTGCTGGAAGACCCATCGCGCGAGTCCGGCACCGCGCTTGCCGGTACCAACCGCCGCTTCGTCTCCACCGTCTCGGTCGGCTCGGTTCGCCGCACACATGAGGTCGAGCTCGCCAAAACCGTCGCCGCCGTCCATTCCGACGACCAGTTGCTGACCATCCCGCAGCACACGTTGTTGTTTCGCGCCCGGCGCGGCACAGCGATAGCGCTGGCCATATCGGATGTCTTCGCCGAGGGCTCGGACCTCGAAAGCCTGCAGGCGAAAAATGCCCGCGCGCCGCTCGAAGGCGATGAAGCTGCCACCTTCAAGAAGCTGCTGTCGGCCTCTGCCTACATCTCCGCCTTCAGCCTTGCCTCCTATCTGTTCCAGCTGATCGACAGCGACGGCGAGGCGCCGAACGACACGCCCGAGCCGGACTTTCTGTTCGACACGCCACAGGATGCGATGAAGTCGATCGTAGCCGGGCTCGACAGGGCGATAGCAGGTTCGAAGGACGATGCCGACCTGATGACCCGCGCCCGCGCCTTTGCCCGCGTCGCCATCGACGGGCTGTTGGCGCGAAAGAGCCGCTTCGACGGCATCGGCCCGTTCGAGAACGCGCATATCCGCATCGACGTCGACGATTTCATCCTTGACGGTTTCGACGTCGCGCCGGGTAAGCGGGCAAAGCCGCTGGTGATGACCTTCAAAAAACCGGAAGAGGTCGTCGGCAACCACATCGCCAAATACCAGTCGGTCAAGCTTGCCAAGATGCTGATGGCGTACGATTTCGAGCGTGAGCTGAACCCATTCGTCGAGCTCGGCGGCTTCCTGTTCACCTTTATCGGCGATGGCGCGCCCGGCACCGGCAAGACAACGTTGATCCAGATGATCGCCGGCCTTCTCAATGGTTATTGCCAGGTCGCCGGCTATCCCTTCGCCTACGAGAATTTCGGCGTCGACCAGATCTCGTCCTACCAGGGCAAGTCCGGCCAGAACTGCCGCCAGTTCATCAACAATGTGCTGAACCCACGCGTCATCGGCTTCGGCACCATCGACGATATCGACCAGGTCGCCGCACGCCGCTCAGACGACCGCGCCTCCGCCGGCCAGCAGGAAATCACCGGCGTGCTTATGGACGCCTTTGGAGGTGCGGCGACCGTGGTGCGCGGCAACTGCTCGTTCGGCATGTTTTCCAACTATCCCGAAAACGTCGACGACGCGCTACGGCAGCGCGCCGGCGCCCGCTGGCTGGTCGACGGCCCGCAGAGCCGCGACGACTACATTGACATCTTCGTCCTGCTCGCCGGCAAGAACCACAAGATCCCGCTCGGCGACCACAAGCTTTATGCGGCGCAAGAGATCCAGCGCGCGGTGATGGAAGCTTACGAGGAGCATGAGAAGCCGCAGGAAGACGGGTTGATGAAGGTCTATGAGCGCTACATGAAGGAGAACGGCGCGCCAAAGACGATGGCCGACATCGGCACCTATCTGCATATGATCAAGGATGCCGAGCCGCGCTTTACCGGCCGCGCCATCAAGAACGTCACCGACGCCATCAAGATGCGCGCCATGGACATCGAATTGCCGGACGAGTGGTTCGAAAAGCCGGAAGCCTTCATGCACAAGGGTTACGACGACAAGAAAGCGATGATCGAGGAGCTGCGCGGGCCGTTCTCGATGGATATGGTCATGCAGGAGATCAACCGCTACGCGGATTCCGAATTCCGCTACTCCGACAAGTCCGACGATGCGGCGGTGACCAAGATGATCCGCGACACCCGCCTGCGGGAGCGTGCCGTGCGCGAGATCGAGGAGATGAAGAAGAAAGGGCTGTGGAATGCGTGATCTTCCTTCTCGCCGGATAACACTGTTTCCGGTGCGATGCATAAGCTCCCACAGCAACGCTGAAAGACGTGGCTCAAACGCTGACGCCCCCCTCTCCCCGTTCTTCACGGGGAGAGGGTAAGGGTGAGGGGCAGCGCATGCGTGGGCCAGAAATAGACACAACCAAGCGCGCAAGGCGCCTGCGTCAATCCGACAACGATGCAGAAACCGCGCTCTGGATGGAGTTGCGCGACCGCAGGCTGAACGGCCATAAATTCGTACGGCAATTGCCGATAGGCTCTTACTTCGTCGATTTCGCCCGCAGAGACTGCCAGCTCGTCGTCGAAGTCGATGGCAGTCAGCATGTCGGCAGCCAATATGATCGAATCCGGGATCGCTTCATTGTCTCCGATGGCTGGTCCATCCTTCGCTTTTGGAATGTAGACGTATTGAAGGAGCGGGAAGCCGTCCTTGAAACAGTAGTGGCTGCGATTGAAGGGCGCCTCGAACGCCATATCGAAACGCATGATCTTCGATTTGTCGCCGCCAAAGGCTATGGAGAGACATGTCCTTGACCGTTTGCGCTGCCCCTCACCCTTACCCTCTCCCCGTGAAGAACGGGGAGAGGGGGGCGTCAGCGTTGGAGCTCGGTCACCCAGCGCAAGATCGGTTGGGACTACGCGCATGAGCCCCGCCAAGAAGCCCGATCTGTTGCGCGACAACGAGCTGATCTACGGCCGGCTGCTGACGATCGACGAGCCGCATCTGATCCAGCGCTACAACAAGGCGATGGTCGCGTTCGGCTTGAGGCCGACCAGATTGAAAAGCTTCGAGATCGACCGCACCGGCTTTTCGCCGCAGGTCGCCGAGGAATGCGGCGACTACAGCTACCTCGATCCGAACGAGGTCAACCGCCGCTTCATCATCCTGACGCCGTCGCAGATCGACCTGCCGGTGGTGCACACGGCTTTTTCCAACACCTCGCTGCTGATGTACGAATTCATGTCCAAGAACCAGCGTGCCATCGATGCGCTGACGATCAAGGACGTCATCTATGGCGAGATCGAGGATTCGGTCCCCAAGGTCGACGACATCGAGGACCTGCTGTCGATCAACCAGGTCGAATTCAAGGTGCTGTCGGCGGAGGACGTGCTCGGCAAGGCCGCCGAACTCGGCAAGCTGGTCGACCGGCTGAAGCAGGAGCCGGATGCCTGGCGTGACAACGCCATGCTGGCCCACATGGTCGAGCTGGCGAAGATCTGCGGCGACATCCGCGAGAATGCGCTGGTGCCGGACCAGGTGATCTTCCGCCACAACGCCTATTGGACCAGCCATTTCGGCGGGCTCTATGTGTTTGTCGATCCCGACGTGACGACGGTGATCAGCGACCCGGCGGCGCCGGGCTTCCGCCGCTCGCGACCATGGCAGGTGAGTTACCTTTCGATCCACGACGCCGACAAGGTATTCAAGTTCCTCGCCTCGACCGGCCGCATCGAGCTGCCGCGCGCCTCATGGATCGAAACCTCCGGTTATGTCGAGCATCGCGCCGAAATGGTGGTGCGCGCGCTGATCCGCGACGCCGATCCCGAGCGCAATCTGACCGACGTCGACAAGGTCTGGCTGCAGACCTGGATCCACGGCCATACCGATCTGATTACCAGGGACGGCAATTTTCCCTTCCTCAACGCCGCCAAGCGCGAGATCGCCCAGCTCGGCCATCTCAAGATCGAGGACGTGTTCCCGCAGCAGCGCTTCCTGGTCATCCGCGCCAAGCCGGACCATCCCGACGCCTGGCTGACCAACCAGCTGATCTCGGACTTCGTGCCGCAGGACTTCGTCTCGCGTTACGTCTTCAACAAGCCGGGCTTCTACAGGGATTATGAAGGCTTCAGCGACGCCTGGAGATCGCATGTTGTGGACGTTCTGAAAACCACATATCTGAAGGACAAGGTGGCGTTTCGCACACGCCTCTACGGCTTGACTGACTGAGGGGGTGATATCGCCATGCTTGATCCGATCGTGAGTTTCTTCACCCGGATTTTCCAGTGGATTGGCCGCGGCATCGGCTTGGTCGTCGGTGCGATCCTGTGGCCGTTCCTGTGGGCGGGGCGCTGGTACACGCAACGCGGCTGGATACTGAAGGCGGTGCTCGGCCTGGCTGTGCTCGTGCTGATCGGCCTCTATATCAATTTCTTCTACGCCACCCAGTGGTGGAACAATTTCGACCCGAATTACGTCGACAAATACACGTTCGAAAAACGCAACAGCTCCGCCGGTGAACAGGTTTCCGCCGGCGCCGGCACCGACACGGCCAAGACCTGCGGAAATTCAGCCATTGCCCAGGTTGCGGCCGACCTGACCGACTTCAACGTCAACCAGAATGCCTGGGTGTCGTCGATGATCCTCTACAAGCTCGGCCTGTTCGGCATCGACTGGGACCACACGCCGTTCATGGACAACAAGGCTTCGTTCCAGCGCGGCATCAACCAGGCGGTGCGGCGCACGGCGACCGAGCTTGCCGATAATCTCGGCCGCGTCCGCACCACCTCGCAGATCGACGCCGACCTGCAGGACGCCCGCGGCAATCTGCAGTTCGATGAGGAAACCTGGTATTTCGGCTTGAATCCGTTCGGCCCCAAGACGCCGACGCCGAGCTACTATCGCGACGCGGTTCGCAAGCTGCGTTCCTTCAACGCCCGCCTCGCAGCCTGCCAGGCGACGTTCGATGCCCGCGCCGACAATCTCAAGCAGTATATCGACCGCATCTCGTCCGATATCGGCTCGACCTCGGCGATCCTCAAGGAGCGTGCCGAAAACCACAATAATGGCTGGTTCGACACCCGCGCCGACGACCGCTTCTGGTTCGCCTATGGCCAGCTCTATGCCTATTACGGGCTGATGAAAGGCGCACAGGCCGACTTCGAGGACGTCATCAAGGAAAAGCACCTGCAGAACCTGTGGGATACGATGGACGCGCAATTCGTCTCGGCGCTGCGCATCCAGCCCTTCATCATCGCCAATGGCCGCGAGGACGGCTGGCTGTTGCCGACACATCTGACGACGATGGGCTTTTACATACTCAGGGTGCGCTCGAACATGGTCGAGATCAGCAACGTGCTGACCCAGTAGCGGATCGTTCCGCACAGCCGGCGCTGGTGAATTTGCGCCGTTGCTTCTGTCGCTTTTCGCGTATTAGGCGGCTGTTTTGAGACGGCGGAACCGCGCCTGCTCTGGCTTCTATACGGCGCTGCAACCGGCGCAAAAAAGAACCTGTAGCAGAGCGGCCGGCGGCAGAGGTATTTTCTTCGCAGGAAACATAGTTGCATGAAAGTTGACGCCGCGGCAGCGACAGGGGTAGAACATGCTCGCGCCTGCAATGCCGGGCTGTTCTTGCGACCACACTAGTCAAATCCGTCCAATCCAGAGGGAAGCCGTCATGGCCGAAGTGAAGTCCGACATCGAGATCGCGCGCGGCGCCAGGAAGAAGCAGATCCAGGAGATCGGCCAAAAGATCGGCATTCCGAGCGAACATCTTCTGCCCTACGGCCACGACAAGGCGAAGATCTCGGCCGAGTTCATCAAGTCCGTGAAGGGCAACAAGGACGGCAAGCTGATCCTCGTCACCGCCATCAACCCGACACCGGCCGGCGAAGGCAAGACGACGACGACGGTGGGCTTGGGCGATGGCCTCAACCGCATCGGCAAGAAGGCCATCGTCTGCATCCGCGAGGCTTCGCTCGGACCGAATTTCGGCGTCAAGGGCGGTGCCGCCGGCGGCGGCTACGCGCAGGTCGTGCCGATGGAGGACATGAACCTCCACTTCACCGGCGATTTCCATGCCATCACCACCGCGCATAACTTGCTGTCGGCGCTGATCGACAACCACATCTATTGGGGCAACGAGCTCGGCATCGACACCCGCCGTGTCGTCTGGCGCCGCGTCATGGACATGAACGACCGGTCGCTGCGCGAGATCATCTGTTCGCTCGGCGGCGTCGCCAACGGTTTCCCGCGCGAGGCCGGTTTCGACATCACAGTCGCCTCGGAAGTCATGGCCATCCTGTGCCTGTCGACCGACCTGAAGGACCTGGAAAAGCGCCTCGGCGACATCATCGTCGCCTATCGCCGCGACAAGTCGGCCGTCTATGCCCGCGACCTCAAGGCCGACGGCGCGATGGCCGTACTCTTGAAGGACGCCATGCAGCCCAATCTCGTGCAGACGCTGGAGAACAACCCGGCTTTCGTCCATGGCGGCCCCTTCGCCAACATCGCACATGGCTGCAACTCCGTCGTTGCCACCACGACGGCGCTGAAGCTTGCCGATTACGTCGTCACCGAAGCCGGTTTCGGCGCCGATCTCGGTGCCGAAAAGTTCTTCGACATCAAATGCCGCAAGGCCGGCCTTAGGCCGGCAGCGGCGGTCATCGTCGCCACGGTTCGCGCCATGAAGATGAATGGCGGCGTCAAGAAGGAGGACCTAGGCAAGGAGAACGTCGAGGCGGTCAAGAAGGGCTGCGCCAATCTCGGCCGCCATATCGAGAACATCCGCCAGTTCGGTGTGCCGGCTGTGGTCGCCATCAACCACTTCTACTCCGACACCGAGGCCGAGATCCAGGCGATGAAGGACTATGTCGCCTCGATGGGCGAAGAGGCGATCCTGTGCAAGCACTGGGCTCAGGGATCGGCCGGCATCGAGGAACTGGCCAAAAGAGTCGTGGCATTGGCCGAATCCGGCGCGTCGCAATTTGCCCCGCTCTATCCCGACGCCATGCCGCTGTTCGAGAAGATCAACACCATCGTCCAGCGCATCTATCGCGGTTCCGAAGCGATCGCCGACAAATCGGTGCGCGACCAGCTCCACGCCTGGGAGCACGCCGGCTACGGTCATTTGCCGGTCTGCATGGCCAAGACGCAATATTCCTTCTCCACCGATCCGAATCTGCGCGGCGCGCCGACGGGCCACACCGTGCCGGTGCGCGAGGTCAGGCTGTCTGCCGGCGCCGGCTTCGTCGTCATCATCTGCGGCGAGGTGATGACAATGCCCGGCCTGCCCAAAGCGCCATCTTCGGAAAAGATCTTCCTGAACGAAATGGGCCAGATCGAAGGCCTGTTCTAGGGATAATCAACGCTCGAACGGCAAAGGGCGCCGCAACGCTGCGGCGCCCTTTTTGCGTCTTCGCGATGATCTCGTCCCTATGCCGCGCTTCGCGCCAGCGCGCGCTGGTTGGAGGCATAGGGTGTGTCGTGCTGGGGAACCACGCCGGTTTTCAGGCAATCGATCCACTCGGCGGTCTTGAGAACCGCCGCGAAGCGCGACTGCAGGACGATCGTCACGACGCGATGGATTTCCTCCCCCGAAGCGTACCCGGCGCTGTTGGCGTAGGGCAATGACCCGGTTGCGTCCGACAGGAACTCCACCTCAAAGCCCATATGCACGGCGTGGACGACCGTCGACAGGTCGCAATTATGCGTCATGTAGCCAATGACCGTGATCGTCTCGATCGAGTTGTCGCGCAGCCACTCCTCGAGGTCTGTGCCGGTGAAGGCGCTGGGAAGGTTCTTTTCGATGTAGTGGTCGCGGTTTCGCCTGGCGATTTCCGGGTGCAACTCGGCGCCATGGCTGCCCTTGGCGAAGACCGGTGAGGTTTCCGGCGCCAACTGTTTGATGACCACCACCTTGACGCCTGCCTCGGTGGCCGCGTCCATCGCTCGCGCTACATTGACGACGCTGTCGCGGAAGGGCGGATGCTGGATGGCGAGGTTGCCGCCGTCATAGTCGTTCTGAACATCGATAACGATGAGGGCGCGGCGTGGAGCTTTGCCTTTGGCTGGTTGCGACATGGGGTTTTCCTTTCCCGTTGGACATTTATGGGTGGATGATAAGTTCGGCATGGAATTGCAAAAAGTGTCCCAATTGACATTATTCGAAAGAATTGGGACAATTGCTTGTTACCCCTGTTGGTGCTTCCATGACCGATCCTGCCGTTGCCGCCATCGCCTTCGATGGCATCAGCCCGTTTCATCTCTCCGTGCCGTGTCTCGTGTTCGGCGCGGATCGCACGACGCTCGGCCTGCCGCGCTTCGACTTCCGGGTCTGCGCGATTGAGGACGGGCCGATCCGCACCGATGCCGGGCTGACCATCAGCGTCCCGCACGGGCTTTCCGCGCTCGATGACGCCGACATCGTCATCGTGCCAAGCTGGAAGGATCTCGGGAGCTCACCTCCAGCGGCATTGATCGACGCGTTGCTTGGCGCGCATCGGCGCGGCGCGCTGATCGTCGGACTGTGCCTGGGAACGTTCGCTGTCGCGGCGACCGGACTGCTTTCGGGGCGGCGAGCGGCGACGCACTGGGCCTACGCGGATCAGCTGCAGGAACTCTATCCCGACATTCTCGTCGAACCGGAAGTGCTCTACATCGACAATGGCGACGTCGTGACATCCGCCGGCGTCGCCGCCGGGCTCGACTGCTGCCTGCACGTCGTACGGGCTCGTTACGGTGCAGAGGCGGCACTTCGCCTTGCCCGGCAGATCGTGCTCTCTCCGCACAGGCAGGGCGGGCAGGCGCAATTCATCGAACGTCCCATCGCCAGGACGGGCAATGCGGACCGCTTTACCCAAGCTCTCGAAACGGTGCGCAAAACCCTGGGTGAGCCGCACAGTCTGGACAGCGTTGCCGGTCACGCCGGCCTCACCCGCCGGACGTTCACGCGCCGTTTCCAGAAAACGATCGGCACCAGTTTCGGTGACTGGCTGACCGACCAGCGCGTCCAGCTGGCGCAGCGGCTGCTGGAAGCAACTGAAAAATCGATGGACACGGTTGCCTTCGAGGCCGGCTTCGGCAGCGCCACCTCGCTGCGCCAGCATTTCGCGGCGCGCCTCAGAACTTCGCCGGCGCAGTACCGGCGCGAATTCTCGAGGAGTGTCGATCTGGATAGGTTTTCAATGCACTCGCCGAAGTGAAACCTGCGGCGATCCGCATGCTGTCTTTCTCGCTCGTTGAAAGAGGTTGCGTCATGTGTCATATATTAAGCGACAGATGACATAGGGAGCAAGCCATGGCAATGGCATTTGAGAAGACCGCAACAAAGGCAGGCAGCAATGAACTGCAGAAGGTGGCCAGATTGCTCGGCGGCAGCCGCGTTCTGGCAAGGCGCCTCAGCAGCGCTTTGGATGCCCACGAGCTGCTTCTGCACGGCCTGCCGGCTTCAGCGCTGGACCATCTTATCGGGCAACTCGTCTTCATCCAGAAGACCGATTCGCTGGAGAAGGCCGTCGGCATGAGCCTGCGCACCTATCAGCGCCGCAAGGATGCTCCTTCCAAGCCTCTCAGTCAGGACCAGAGCGGACGAACCTGGAAGTTCGCGGAGATCCTGTCGAAAGCTACCGACGTGTTCGGTTCGCAGGCGGAAGCAGAGCAATGGCTGGAGCGCCCGGCGATCGGGCTCGACCAGCGTCGTCCAATCGACCTTCTGGCAACGCCGGCGGGGATCGAGCTTGTAGAAGATTATCTCGAACGGCTTGAATATGGCGTTTATGCATGACGCCGCTGCCGGCGGCGCTGGGTGGCTCCGAGCTTATCGGATGGCGCCTCGATCAAGCCGTGTTTGCGCCTACATGGGATAGTGGCGAGGGCGCATACAGGGTGGGCGGACGCTGGAACAGCAAGGGCGTGCGCGCCGTCTACTGCTCGATCGATCCGTCGACCGCGATCCTCGAAGTTGCGGTCCATAAGGGCTTCAGGGCGCTCGACACGATTGCGCATGTCATGACGGCAGCAATCGTCAGCGATGTCGCGGATGTGCATATTGTCGACCCCGCCACCGTGCCCAACCCCAATTGGTTGCGCCCGGGCATTCCGAGCTCCGGGCAACAGGCGTTTGGCGACGATCTTCTGCAACGGCACCGGTTCGTGGTGATTCCGAGCGCCGTATCGCAGCACAGCTGGAACCTGATCTTCGACGCGAGCCTCGCCAGAGGGGCATACGCCATGAAGACCCAGGAGGCGTTTGCGCTCGACACACGGTTGCATCCACCTCCGGCCAAGTGAACACAGCCGCCATGTCCATCAAAACGAGGACATGACCGGCGACAGAAGCGCGGTGCTCAGCCGTTCCTGATTATCCGTGCCGGATTGCCGACAACCGTGGTGTTCGCCGCCACGTCGCGCGTCACCACGGCACCGGCGCCGACGATAGCGCCATCGCCGATCCTGACCCCGCCGAGGATGATGGCACTTCCGCCGATCCAGGCATTGTCGCCGATCTCGACCGGCCTGGCCATCTCCAGCCCTGCCCGTCGTCCGGCGGCCTCCTTGTGGTGCTCGGCGCAATAGATCTGCACATTGGGGCCGAGCAGCGTTCCCTTGCCGATGCGCACTGGCGCCGTATCGAGAATGGTGCAGCCGGCATTGAGGAAGACGCGGTCGCCGAGAAAGATGTTGAAGCCATAGGCGCAGTGGAACGGCGCTTCGATCCGGGCGCCCTCGCCCGCAGCGCCGAGCAGCGCCCGCAATCCAGGCCCGATATCGCCACGCTGCCGGGGTGGCAGGCTGTTGTGCTCGAACATCGCGTCGCGCGCCGTGATGCGCAGCGCCTCCAGTTCCGGATCGAGGCAGCAATACCACTCGCCCGCCGCCATTTTCGTGCGTTCGCTCCCCGTCATGGCCGCAACTCCAGTTTCAACTTTGCCAAAGCAGCACCGGCGGCGACACCACCTCTGGTCAAATACCCGACCTATGGTAGCTTGCCTTCTCGGACCTGTCCCAAGCCGGCCATCGAGGGGATCGATCATGCTGTACATTCTTGCACTCCTGATCGGCATCGTTGCCGGGCTTCGCGCTATGACCGCGCCCGCAGCGGTCGCCTGGGGCGCCTGGCTTGGCTGGCTGCCGGTCGCCGGCACCTGGGCGAGCTTCATGGGCCACTGGATCGCCGTCGGCATCTTCACCATCCTGGCCATCGCCGAGCTGGTCACCGACCAGCTGCCATCGACGCCGAGCCGCAAGGTGCCGCAGCAATTCGGCACGCGCATCGTCCTGGGCGCTTTCACCGGCGCGGTGATCGGCGCCACCGGTGGCGCCATCATCGGCGGCCTGATCGCCGGCGCCATCGGCGCGGTGATCGGCACGCTGGGCGGCGCCGAGGCGCGCAAACGCCTGGCCACCGCCTTCGGCAAGGACCCGCCCGCCGCCTTCATCGAGGACGCGGTGGCGATCGTCGGCGGGCTTCTGATCGTGGCGGCAGTGGCATGACGGCAAAGGCATTCGACGCCATCATCGTCGGTGCCGGGCAGGCCGGCCCACCGCTCGCCGGCCGGCTGAATGCGGCCGGCATGAGCGTGGCGCTGATCGAGCGAAAGCTGGTCGGCGGCACTTGCGTCAACACCGGCTGCACGCCGACCAAAACGATGGTAGCAAGCGCCTATGCCGCGCATCTCGCCCGCTCCGCAGCGGATTACGGGGTGACGCTCTCCGGTCCCGTCGGCGTCAACTACAAGGCGATCAAGGCGCGCAAGGACAAGGTCTCCAACGACGCACGCGGCAATCTCGAAGACTGGATTGCCGGCATGGACAAATGCACGCTCTATCGCGGCCATGCGCGTTTCGTGAGCGCCAATGCGGTGCGCGTCGGCGACGATCTGCTGAGCGCCGAAAGGATATTCCTCAACACCGGTGGCCGCGCCTCGGTGCCCGACCTGCCCGGTGTCAACGACGTATCCTACCTCACCAACTCGTCGATGATGGATCTCGACGTGCTGCCGCGCCATCTCATCGTTGTCGGCGGCAGCTATGTCTCGCTCGAATTCGCGCAGATGTTCCGTCGCTTCGGTTCCGAAGTCACAGTCATCGAAAAAAGCCCGCGCCTGATCGGCCGCGAGGACGAGGATGTCTCGGGCGCCATTTTGTCGATCCTCGAAAACGAAGCCATTGCCGTCCATCTCGGCGCTGACGACATCCGCTTCGCCAGGCGAGGCAACGAAATCGCCGTGACGTTCTCGCCAGGCAAGGCAGCTGCGGTCGGCTCGCATGTGCTGCTGGCGCTCGGCCGCACGCCAAACACCGATGATCTCGGCCTCGACAAAGCCGGCGTCGAGGTCGACAAACGCGGCTTCATCGTCGTCGACGACCAGTTGCGCACCAGCGTGCCCGGCATCTGGGCGATGGGCGACTGCAACGGCAAGGGCGCCTTCACCCACACCTCCTACAACGACTACGAGATCGTCGCCGCCAACCTGCTCGACAACGATCCGCGCAAGGTCAGCGACCGCATCGAGGCCTACGCGCTCTATATCGACCCACCACTCGGCCGCTGCGGCATGACCGAAGCCGCGGTTAGGAAATCCGGCCGCCGCGCCCTGGTCGGCCAGCGGCCAATGACCCGTGTCAGCCGTGCCGTCGAAAAAGGTGAGACGCAAGGTTTCATGAAGATCCTGGTCGATGCCGACACCAGGGAGATCCTCGGCTGTTCGGTGCTCGGCCCGGGCGGCGACGAAGCGGTGCACTGCGTGCTCGACCTGATGTATGCCAAGGCGCCGGTCAGCACGCTGGCGCGCGCCGTGCACATCCACCCGAACGTCTCGGAGCTTCTGCCGACCATCGCCCAGGAACTCAAGCCGCTGGTGTGAGCGCAGGGTAGAATCGTGCGCCCATAGCAGCGCCGGCTGGACCAATCGACAGCCCAGGGGCAAAAGGGCATGTGTTCCGCCTCTTCTCCCGGAGGCATCCCATGCAGAAATCCATCGAACGCATCGCCGGCGACAGCGAAGGCGTTTCCTACGAATTCCCCGTCTTCCGCTTCACCGGAACGGACCAGACGGCGCCTTCCGCCTATCTGCAGGCGGCACTTCATGCCGGCGAATTGCCGGGCGTCGTTGCCCTCGACGCGCTGATGCCGATGCTTGGCAAGGCGGAAGCCGAAGGCCGCATCACCGGCAACATGACCATCGTGCCCTGGGCCAATCCGATCGGCCGGGCGCAATATCTCTACGGCGACCATCAGGGCCGCTTCCATCTGGGCACGCGCACCAATTTCAACCGTGGCTTTCCGCGGCTCGCCGCGCCCGACCTCTCGCTCCTGCCGGCGCACGGCACGGTCGACCAGCGGCTGAAGACGCGGCTGCTGCAGCTCTCCATCGGCCACGACATCGTGCTCGACCTGCATTGCGACGATGAAGGCCTCGCCTATCTCTACGTCCACACCAGCCTGTGGCCGGCGATGGCGGACTGTGCGGCGGCCATGGGCGTCGACGCGGTGATGCTGTGGGACGAAGATCCCGACGGCACCTTCGAAGGCGCCTCGATCATGCCATACCAGAACGTTCCCGCCGGCGTGGCGCGCCTGGATCGACGCGTCGCCACCACCGTCGAATATCGCGGCATACTCGATGTCGACGGCGCCCTGGCCGGCGCCGATGCCGAAGGGCTCTACCGGCTGCTGGTGGCGCGCGGCGTCATCCGGGATCAGGCGCTGCCCGCGCCTGGCAGCTTCGTTGGGCTCGTCGCACCTATCGAAAACATCGAGATGATGCCGGCGCCCCACTCGGGCGCGATCCTCTTCGACGTGAAGCCGGGCGACCGCGTCACCAAGGGTGCGCGCCTTGCCACCATCGTCCACGCGCCCGGCGAGCCCGACGGCCGCACGGAAGTGTTGGCGCCGCAGGCGGGCCTCATCCTGACACGGCGTTCCCGGCGCATCATCCGCGCCGGCGAAGACCTCTTGAAGCTGGTCGGCGACAGGACGAGCGCCGATGCAAGGTCGGGGACGCTGGAGGACTGACGCACCCGCCAGGCTAGCCCGAAATCGCCTGTCGTGCCTTGGCCTCCAGCCATTCGGCCATCTGCCGGTACGGCACCGGACCATGGCTCACGCGGGCGACGCCGAGTTCGGCAAGCCTCTGGCGCGGCGGCACATGCGCCAGGGCAATGATGTTGACCGGCAATGCCGTTGCCTCGCAGAGCGCCTCGATCAGGCCTTCATCGGCAAGCCCCGGCGCAAAGAAGCCATGCGCTCCGGCCCTTTCGTAGGCGTGCGCCCGCTCGATCGCCTGATCGAGAAGAGCCCTGTCGTGCGCATTCGGTTTAGCCTTCAGGAAAATGTCGGTTCGGGTGTTAATGAAGGCCGGAATACCCGACGCCTTCACCGCCGCTGCGGCGGCTTCGATCCGCCTCACCTGTTTGGCGATGTCGTGCAGCCCACTGCCGCCGACAATCTGATCCTCGAAATTAAAGCCGACGGCCCCAGCCTGCACGGCGAGCGCCACGCTGCGGGCGACAACCTCCGGAGCGACCCCGTAACCCCCCTCGAGGTCCATGGTTACCGGCACATCCACCGCCGCAACGATGCGTTTGATGTTTTCGAGCGCGAGTTCCAACGGGATCTTCTCGCCATCGGCGAATCCGAAAGCAGCCGCGACCGGCCAGCTTCCGGTGGCGATGGCCCTGGCCCCTGCTTTCTCGATGATCTTGGCGGAGCCTGGATCCCAGGCATTGTAGAGGACAATCGGGTTTCCCTTGACATGGAGGGAATGGAACGTCCGTGCGCGGTCGATCTGCTCGGTCATTTGATATCTTCCCGTCTTCTTGCTGTGTGATGCAGAGTCTAGGCAGGACTGCCGGTCTTGGCCATGTGCCATGGGTTGCGAAAGCGGCAGCCACCCCACAGACTTTCAAACCTGTTGCGCATACCGCTTTTCGCGGCTATGGATTTCGCCATGAATATGCGTTCGATCAAGACCATTTGGTGGTGGGCTCGCTGACAGCGGCCTGTTCGAACGCGTTCGCGTGACAATAGAGGGTGGCCGCAGCGGAATGTCCGGGCGGCCATTTGTTTTTTTCAAGCCATTCCCGGGTCCGTTGCCCCAAAGACGCTGATGGAGACGGCAATGACGACGAAAATTCTGGAGAATGGCGCCGAGCGCTTCGTCACCGCGGGTGGCGTGGCGATTACCCGCCAGCGCCATGACCGGCCATATGAAGGGGCGATCGACGGCTATGTCGATGGCCTGAATTCGCGCCGCGGCGCCGTGTTTTCCTCGAATTACGAATATCCCGGCCGCTATACCCGCTGGGACACCGCCATCATCGATCCGCCCGTGGCGATCTCGGCACGCGGCCGCGCCATGCGCATCGAGGCGCTGAACCGCCGCGGCGAGGTGCTTTTGCCGGTGATCGGCACGGTGCTTGCCGGCCTTGACGACGTAACGATCGCCGAGACGTCCAACAAACTCATCCGCCTCGAGGTCGCCAAGCCCGGTCGTATCTTTACCGAAGAGGAACGCAGCCGCGTTCCCTCCGTCTTCACCGTGCTGCGCGCCATCACGGCTTTGTTCAAGACCGAGGAGGACGCCAATCTCGGCCTCTATGGCGCCTTCGGCTACGACCTCGCCTTCCAGTTCGATCCGGTCGACTACAAGCTCGAGCGCAAGCCAAGCCAGCGCGATCTCGTGCTGTTCCTGCCCGACGAAATCCTCGTCGTCGACCATTATTCGACCAAGGCCTGGACCGACCGCTACGACTATTCCGGCGATGGCTTCTCGACCGAAGGCCTGCCGCGCGACGAAGTCGTCGAGCCGTTCAGGACCGCAGACCGCATCCCGCCGCGCGGTGACCACGAGCCGGGCGAATATGCCAAGCTGGTGCGCAAGGCGATGAAGAGCTTCGAGCGCGGCGACTTGTTCGAAGTGGTGCCGGGGCAGATGTTCTACGAACGCTGCGAAACCCAGCCCTCCGAAATTTCCCGCAAGCTGAAGAGCATCAACCCTTCGCCCTATTCCTTCTTCATCAATCTCGGCGAGGGCGAATATCTGATCGGCGCTTCACCGGAAATGTTCGTGCGCGTCAACGGCCGCCGCGTCGAGACCTGCCCGATCTCCGGTACCATCAAGCGCGGCGACGACGCCATTTCCGACAGCGAGCAGATCTTGAAGCTGCTCAATTCGAAGAAGGACGAATCCGAACTCACCATGTGCTCGGACGTCGACCGCAACGACAAATCGAGGGTCTGCGAGCCGGGCTCGGTGCGCGTCATCGGCCGCCGCCAGATCGAGATGTATTCGCGCCTGATCCACACCGTCGACCACATCGAGGGACGGCTGCGCGAAGGCATGGACGCTTTCGACGCCTTCTTGTCGCATGCCTGGGCGGTCACCGTTACCGGCGCGCCGAAATTATGGGCCATGCGCTTCATCGAGCAGAACGAGAAGAGCCCGCGCGCCTGGTATGGCGGGGCGATCGGCATGGTCAACTTCAACGGTGACATGAACACCGGCCTGACGCTTCGCACCATCCGCATCAAGGACGGCATCGCCGAGGTGCGCGCCGGCGCCACCCTGCTCTTCGACAGCATCCCCGAGGAAGAAGAAGCCGAAACCGAATTGAAGGCATCCGCCATGCTCTCCGCCATCCGCGACGCCAAATTAGGCAATGCCGCCAGCACCGAACGCAGTACCGCGCGTGTCGGCGACGGCGTCAACATCCTGCTCGTCGATCACGAGGACAGTTTCGTCCATACGCTCGCCAACTATTTCCGCCAGACCGGCGCCAATGTCTCGACGGTGCGCACACCGGTGCCGGACGAGATCTTCGACCGGCTGAAGCCCAACCTGGTCGTGCTGTCGCCCGGCCCCGGCACGCCCAAGGACTTCGACTGCGCCGCCACCATCAAGCGGGCCCGTGCGCGCGACCTGCCGATCTTCGGCGTCTGCCTCGGGCTGCAGGCGCTGGCCGAGGCCTATGGCGGCGAGCTGCGCCAACTGCACATCCCCATGCATGGCAAGCCGTCGCGCATTCGCGTGTCGAAGCCGGGCATCATCTTCTCGGGCCTGCCCAAGGAGGTGACGGTCGGCCGTTACCATTCGATCTTCGCCGATCCAGTGCGGCTGCCCGATGGTTTTGTCGTCACCGCCGAGACCGAAGACGGCATCATCATGGCCTTCGAGCACCGCAAGGAGCCGATCGCTGCGGTGCAGTTCCACCCGGAATCGATCATGACGCTCGGCCACAATGCCGGCATGCGCATCATCGAGAACATTGTCGCGCACCTGCCGCGCAAGGCCAAGGAAAAGGCCGCTTAGGGCCAGGAGTTTTCGTGTTGAGGTTTGCGCTCTACGTCGCCCCCCTCTGTCCTGCCGGACATCTCCCCCACTTGGGGGGAGATTGTCTCTCATTTCGGTTTTCGCCAATCTCAAACATTGTAGATCCAGCGACGTCGTCCATGATGGCCGATCTCCCCCCTCGTGGGGGAGATGTCCGGCAGGACAGAGGGAGGCGCGAAGGAACGCGGCCTCCTCAATGACCACCGCCGAAATCAAAACCGCCGCCAGGCAGAAGGTCGCCAGCCTCGCCTTCTGGTCGATCATTGTCGCCTTCGTCGTGCTCGGCCTGAAGCTGGCCGCCTGGTACATCACCGGCTCGGTTGCGCTTTATTCGGACGCGCTGGAATCGATCGTCAACGTCATTGCCTCGGCCGCCGCATATTGGGCGATCCGGGTCAGTTACAAGCCGGCCGATCAGGACCATCCGTTCGGCCACCACAAGGCCGAGTATTTCTCGGCCGTCCTCGAAGGCGTGCTGATCGTGCTTGCCGCCCTGCTGATCCTCAACGAGGTCTGGTGGTCGTGGCAGCATCCGGCCCCGCTCGAACAGCCATGGACCGGCCTTGCCGTCAACGGCGTCGCAACCGTCATCAACGCCGTCTGGGCCTTGACGCTGATCCGCACCGGACGGAGTGAAAAATCGCCGGCTCTCGTCGCCGACGGCAGGCACATCATGACCGACGTGGCGACCTCGGTCGGTGTGTTCATCGGCCTGGTCGGCGCCGTGCTGACCGGCTGGCAGGTTCTCGATCCGGCTCTTGCCGTGATCGTGGCGCTGAACATTCTGTGGCAGGGCTGGCACGTCATCGGCTCGTCTATGAACGGGCTGATGGATCGCGCCGTCGACACACAGGAACATATCCGCATCCGCGACATCATCTCGGCCAATTGCAAGGGCGCACTCGAGGTCCACGACCTGAAGACCCGCATCGCCGGCCGCGCCACCTTCATCGAGTTCCATCTAGTCGTCGACGCCGACATGTCGGTCGGCGCCAGCCACGTCATTTGCGACCGCATCGAGGACGCACTGCAGGCAGAGATCCCTTCCGTCCGCGTCATCATCCATGTCGAGCCCGACGACGAGGCGAAACTGCCCAAGGGCACGACGGCCGTGCCGTTCGCGTGAGGCGGCGCGGAGAAAAATCGCTCAGTGGTGATCCTTCGCGCCCCCCTCTGTCCTGCCGGACATCTCCCCCACAAGTGGGGAGATTGGCAGCTTCAGCGCGCCGCTCACTCCTGCGACGATGGGTGATTGGCGAAAGCGGCAGTGACGGCCGATCTCCCCCCAAGTGGGGGAGATGTCCGGCAGGACAGAGGGGGCGCTGTCCCTCCAGCATTGCGGTTGCTATAGCCCGCAGGCAGCCTGCGGCATCGGCTCCAGCCGGTAGACCTTGTCGTCGGACATTGTGTCGCCTTCCGCCGCCTTCGAGCACAGATCGACGATCGGCAGGCCGCTGTTCGGGTTGGCCAGCATCATCGTGCCGTTGGCGCCGCGGCGAAGGAAGACCTCCTTTTGCGCGATATCGCAGGCGGCAGCACCCGTCTTCGCGCTCGCCGCGCAGCGCCACTGGTCGCCCTCGCCCTGGCAGTTGTAGACCTGCGTGACCTTGGCCGATTTCTCCCGCGTGGTAACCGAAACGGCGATATCGGCGCCGCTTGGCCAATTGGCCGGATCGCCCTCCTTGGCAAAGGACGCCAGCTCGACCGGTCCGCGGAACACCCTGATCGACTGGGTCAGCTGATCGGGATGCGAGCCGAGATGCGCGGCGTCGTAGTCGCGTCCGTAGCAGAAGGCCTGGTCCGGCTTCAGCCGCTCGCGCAATGGCTGGCCAAGGGCCGGGTCGATCGGGTCGATGCGCGCGAACTCGGCCTTGCAGGTGGCGGCCGGCATCGGGTCGAGCCTGAAGCCGTCGTCGTCCTTGCCCAGCGCCTGCCGTTCGTACTCCGCCTCGCCGAGCTCGTCTTCCGATCCGGCGTCGAGATAGAGGTCGGGCTGCACGTCCGAGACGATCAGCCGGCCTTTGTCGTCGACCTTCAGCGAAGCCATGGTGCGATCGCAGTCCATGCCGCAGCGGATCGGGCCGGTCTTGCCGTCCTCCGACTCGTGACTGCACCAGCCGCCGAGCCATTCCGGCGCCTTGGCGCCGCGTACCGTCGTCGCCATGAAGCCATTGTAGGAGGAATCGATGCCGGTGCTTGGCTCCTCGTTTGGCCGGCTGACCGGATCGCGGCCGTAATAGAAGAAGATGCGCGCCACCTTCTGCTGCGGATGCGACTTGAGATGCGCGGCGTCGTAGACGCGGCCGAAGCAGGCGTCCTTGCCGTCGGGGCTGAACTCGGTGAGTTTGAGCGTGTCATCGGCGAAAGCAGTGCCGGCGACGGCGGCAAGCAAGGCAACCCCAACTCCGGCGCCCACAAAGGTCCCCATTATGGTCCTCGACGTCATGCTACCCCTCCATTGCCCCGACAAGACGTGGTGTCAATTTATGCTAGGATCGAGGCCGAGGCCACGCAATTTGCGCGGGCCGGCAAATGGGAGATGAAGCCATGCGACGCCGCGATATTTTCCGCGTCGGTCTTGCCGGGGCCGCCGGGCTTTTCGGGCTGCGCCCCACCAAGGCTGCAGCTAGTGAAGTCAAACCGGCGGCTGCCGAAGAGGAAAGGCAAAAGGTCGCCTATCACCTCAGCGACCTCGACAAGGTCAATTTCGTGCTCGGCAACATCAAGAACCACTTCGAAGGCACCGACGGCAAGGTCGACATCGCGCTTGTCGTGCACGGCCCAGCACTTGCCGCCTTCAAGTCGAAGGGCATATCGGCCGCCATTTCCGGGCGGTTCGCCGGCCTTGTCCAGGATGGGCTCAGCCCGCACGCTTGCGCCAACACCATGCACGGCATGGATATCGGCCTGGCCGACCTGATCGACGGCTTCCATGCAGCCGACCGGGGTGGCGTCGTCAAGCTCGCCGAATTGCAACGCCAGGGCTTCGCCTATCTCAGGCCATAGGCTTTTACGGACTTGAACGCGAGGACTGCGAGGGCCTACGAAGAGCAGGCAGAGTCCTCCGGAGGAACAGACGTGCCAACCACCACCACCCTTGTCAGCCCCTCTCTGGTCATCCCCGACCTTGCCGGAAAGGCGGTCCTGGTCACCGGCGCCTCGACCGGCATCGGCGCGGCGCTTGCACTTGCCTATGCCGCGCAGAAATGCCGCGTCGCGCTGCATTACAATTCGAGCCGCGCGGCTGCCGAAAACCTGGCCGCGACGATTCGCAACGGCGGCGGCGAGGTATTCCCAGTCCAGGGCGATTTCTCGATCCCTGCCGATGTCGAGCGCGTCGTCGAGGACAGTGCGAAACATTTCGGTCGGCTCGACGGCCTCGTCAACAATGCCGGCGGCATGCTCGGCCGCGTGCCCTATGCCGAGCAGACCGAGGCGCACTACGACGCGGTGATGGACCTCAACGCGCGTTCCGTGCTGACAGCTTCGCGCAAGGCGATCCCATGGCTGAAGCGGCAGGGTGGCTTCATCGTCAACACCTCCTCGATCGCCGCGCGCAACGGAGCCGGTGGCGGCGCCGGCCTTTACGGCTCGGCCAAGGCCTTCGTCTCCAACATCACGCGCGGCATGGCCAAGGAGCTGATCGGTTTCAACATCCGCGTCAACGCGGTAGCGCCCGGCACGATCGCGACGCCTTTCCACGAGCGCTACTCGACCGACGACCAGATGAGAGGCATGATCGCCACCATCCCGCAGGGCCGCGCCGGCACCGCCGAGGACTGCGTCGGCGCCTATCTATTCCTCTCCTCCGATCTGCTGAGCGGCTACATCATCGGCCAGGTGATCGAGGTCAATGGCGGCCAGTTGATGCCGTAGGCGACGAACTGCATACTCCTGGTTGCGTCATCTCAACGGAGCAAAAGCGAATGTACGGACTGATCGGCAAGATGCGGGCGATGCGCGGCCAGCGTGACGCAATGATGGATATCCTGCTCGCCAGCACCGGCGCCATGCCCGGCTGCCTGAACTACATCATCGCCACCGACCCGGCCGATGCCGACGCGATCTGGGTGACCGAGGTGTGGACCGACGCCGAAAGCCACAAGGCTTCGCTGCAGCTGCCCGAGGTCCAGGCGGCAATCGCCAAGGCACGGCCGATCATTGCCGGCTTCGAGTTTCAGGTGGAAACGCATCCTGTTGGCGGGTTCGGGTTACCGGAGAGCAAGGTGAGCTGAGGATGAGGATAGGGGATCCGGTTTCGCTCGCGATTAGCCGAGTTGCCACCGCGCCTTCGTCATCCCAGGGCGGAGCAGGAGCGAAGCGACGTCGCGCAGACCCTGGGATCCATGCCGTTACATCAGCCGAAGAATGCAGCGGTTCAGAATGGCGCTTGCATCCGCAGCGGTGCCTACTCGGTTGGTAAAGGACGTGCTGTCGGTGCCAAGAAGCACTCGATTCTGATCCGCTTTCGCGTGCCACAGTTGTCACGGCATGATGGGGTGGACGGCCCCCGAAGCGGCATCGATGTGCCAGATTGAGGTCGTATAGAACTTCAATCGAAGG